>JAISQS010000191.1 GCA_031274045.1 Planctomycetaceae bacterium
CCCCCCCCCCCCCCCCCCCCCCCCACCCCCCCCCCACACCCCCGCACCCCCCCCCACGCCCCGGGGGGGGGGCAAGGTAGAAGAGCGTTTACGCTCGTCGAACTTCTTGTGGTGATTGCGATTATCGGTGTATTAATCGCACTTCTTTTGCCAGCCGTTCAAGCCGCACGCGAAGCTGCAAGGCGGATGCAATGCTCGAACAATCTCAAGCAAATCGGCATTGCCCTCCACAATTATGTGGATAGAACCAACGGCTATATGCCAGCGCAAGGTTATCGACGAGGTGGAGGCGGGAGTCCTCCTTTGTCGTTTTTTTCGTCACTGCTTCCCGGCTTAGAACAAAACGCCGTTTTTGACGCGATTTACGGCAGCCCTTCGACGATTGCTCCCGGTGACGCTCAGACTCCCAAAAATTCTCCACCCTGGCATGCTCCTTCTGTTGCGGCTTATCGTGCGGTTATTCCCGCTTTTCTTTGCCCTTCTGACGGTAACAATAAAAAACCAACAGAACTGGCTCCGTCCCGTATCAATTATCGGGCTTGTCAGGGAGATTGGTGTGCAGGGGCAACTACCGGAGCCGACGATTTTCGCGGAATCGTTACAGGAATTGGTTATTGGGGAAAATTAAGTGTCATTACCGACGGTACAAGTAATACCGTTTTGGCAAGTGAACGGAACTGCGGAGGTGGAATGCCGAATGACCTTCGTTCAGGAATCCATAACGTCTCTGGTGTGTTCCATTCCAATACGAGACTTCTCAATCCGCAGTTGTGTCTGACAAGCGATCTGAACGGCACCAATGAAATACTGAACGGTATTACTGATGACCTTCCCGGTTCGCCCGGTGCGGTGGTGGCAACTGGTTGGTCAAATAACACCGGAGGTTATTCATGGTTAGATTCGGCAACGATGTTCATTACATTTCAGACGATCTTGCCACCCAATGCTCCCTCGTGTAGTGAAGTTGCCAGCACCCCTCAAAACAATCGAACGCTTGTTTCTGCAACAAGTTCTCATTCGGGCGGAGTCAATCTTGTTTTGTGTGACGGAGCCACCCGATTTGTCAGTAACACCATTGATGTCGGAAGCGAATTGAATCTTCCGCCGGGAGGTACAGCCACCACACCGGAAGCACCAACAGCCAATTCCCGTTACGGCGTCTGGGGCGCAATGGGAACTCCGAGTGGTAAAGAATCCAAAAGTCTCTAATAGAGACTGACCGACAAGTTGTTGAAAGAAAAATCCGTTTCAACAAAACATCGGTATCCTCTCCATTGATTTCGGTAACGTGTTTTTGTGTACAGTTTATTGATTCCTTTAATATAATATTTTTTACAACAATGAAAACTTACAATCCAATATTGTTTTTTCTTAGTGCTGTTTTGGTGTTGTGCGGTTGCAGTCCGAAAGCAACATTAAGCGGCTTGGCTCCGGTTCAAGGTGTTGTCACGCTGGACGGCAACCCGGTTGAAGGGGCGATTGTTTCCTTTTCTCCCTTGCAAAGTAACGGAGAAATGCGTGCGGCTGCCGGGCAAACCGATGCTCAGGGCAAGTTTTTAATGACCACTCTTTCGCCGCAAGATGGTGTAACACCGGGCAAATTTGCTGTTACCGTTATCAAGTACGAAAAGTACGGACCACCTCCGCTAAAAGTGATCAACGAGTCGGGAGAAGATGTTACACCGCCTCACCCGGAAAAGAATGTCTTGCCCAAAAAATATGAAACGAGGGAAACTTCCGATATTCAGGTAACAATTCCTGATTCCGGTGACAAAAACATCACAATTGATTTGAAATCCTAGTTCATTTTCCATTCCTATAACAATAAACAATGAGGTGTTATGATGAAATACCAAAATACGAAAAAGAGTTCTTCCCTTAACGGGGCGTTTACGCTTGTTGAGCTGTTAGTGGTGATTGCGATTATTGGCGTTCTGATTGCTCTTTTGCTTCCTGCGGTTCAGGCGGCGCGGGAAGCGGCGAGGCGAATGGAATGTCAAAACAGGATCAAGCAGGTTGTTTTGGCAGTCCACAATTACCATGACCGTTTCGATTCTCTTCCGGCTCGTGTCTCCGGCATGGACGGAACCAACGATTGGACAGGGGCAAATTCCGAAAACCGGCGAATTTCGGCTTGGGTCGGTATTCTGCCGGGTCTGGAACAGCAAGCCCTTTACGAAAACATTACGGATGTTCAGAAAAACTACATGAATGGCAGCACGTGGGTCGGTTTGCGTGTTGGGGCGGATAATCCCGGCGGTGGTGATCGCTCAACGGTTGCCCGTGATGTACCGGTTCCGTTTGCTCTTTGCCCTTCCGAAATCCGACCGGATGCCGCTTCGGGATATTACGGGCGGAACAATTATGTTTTTTGTGACGGAGATTTTCCGGGACGCGGTGATACCCGACCAAGCGGAAGCGGGCATAACAAAAGAGGTGCCTTTTCCTGCTTTATCTGGCACAATTTAAGTGCCGTTACGGACGGTACTTCCAATACGGTTGGCGTTAGTGAACGAGGTGTTCACTATGGCAGAGGACGTGACATCACTTCTTCCCTTGCCCAAAGCGTTACCTCTGCAATTAGTGGATTTAGCGAGGGAAATGCAAACGGAACAGTGGAAGTTCCATCGACATTTAACCCGCAAAATTGTGTGTTACTCAGAGGTGCCAACGGTGAGTATTCAAGTTCGGCAACTTCTGTCCGCAATGATCGGAGCGGGCGTCGTTGGTTGTGCGGCGAACCGATTTTTGGTGCGTTTAACACCATTGCACCGCCAAACAGTCCGAGTTGTACATTAGGAACGGGTTCTGCGGATCCGGGAATTCTTCCGCCAATATCGTATCATTCCGGCGGTGTGAATGTTGGTTTATTGGACGGATCGGTGCGGTTTGTTTCCAACACCATTGATTGCGGTGATTTAACCAAAACATGTGTCAAAAACGGAGCGTCCCCGTATGGTGTTTGGGGGGCGTTGGGAACCAAAGACGCAGGAGAACCAAACGCCTTCTAATTCTTTCCAATGAGGAAAGAACATGATAACCCAACACAAATCGCGTTAGCGACGGGGGCTTGCCCCCAACAAATATGAATCGACGAAGGCTTTCCCCTTAAATTGATTGCAGACGAAATTGATTGGTTGTAGATGTAATCGTACAAAAAACAATCATTTCGGGGGCAAGCTCCCGTCGCTAACACGACTTTGGTTGGGGGGACGCGATCCGGCGGTTGCGCTGCGCTACACCGCCGGTTATACATCATGCCGTCGTTGCGTGATTATGGAAAAACAAAAAAAGCAAGTTTATTGACGCATGATTACTAAGGGAAGGTAATGGAAGAATATTCAAAACTTCCCTTCCTGTGAATGATTCTGTTACCTTCCTGCGAATTATTCTGTTAAAAAAACAGCATGAACAATGAGAAAACTTGGCAGTAGGAAACATTGGGGTAATCGTGTTAGGTCGCGTTGTCTTGAATACCGACAAGCATGACACTATATTAATTATATTAGTAGCCAGTAGCCGGTTGCAGGTAATTAGTCACTCTCAACTCTCCACTCTCAACTCTCCACTCTCCACTCTCCACTATTTATGCTCCGTTATCTTGTTCCATTTCATCCGAAGCGTCATCCGCATTTTTTTACTGATGTGTTGATCATTGGTGGCGGATTGGCGGGGTTCCGTGCGGCGTTGGCGGTTGATCCGAAGTTGCAGGTTCTGCTGATTTGCAAGAACGGTCTCGAAAACTCCAACAGTGTTCATGCGCAAGGCGGTGTGGCAACCGTTTGGGCGAAAACAGATTCGCCTGAAGAGCATATCGAAGATACCCTCGTCGCCGGAGGAGAACTCTGCGACCGCGCTGTTGTCGAACGTGTTGTCCGGCAAGGTCCGCATGAGATTCGGAAATTACTCGAAATCGGAACGCAATTCGATAAAAAAGATAACGGTGAAATCCTGCTCGGAAGAGAAGGCGGACATCGAAGTGACCGGATTTTGCACGCCAACGGAGATTCCACCGGACGGGAACTCATCCGATCCATGATCGAAGAAATCAAAAGGAAACCCAATATTCGGATTTGGGAAAATACATTCGCTCTCGATCTGTTGACAACAGGCGAATCTTGTCGCGGTGCGATTGTTTATTGGAAGAAACATGACGAAAAAGAACTTATCTGGGCAAAACAAACCATCCTTGCCAGCGGCGGAATCGGGCAACTCTACCGCGAAACCACCAACCCCGAAATCGCTACCGGTGACGGAATCGCAATCGCTTATCGGGCTGGCGCAAAAATTCGGGATATGGAATTTGTTCAATTTCACCCGACTGTCCTGTATATTGCCGGAAGCAGCCGCAGTCTGATTTCCGAAGCCATGCGAGGTGAAGGTGCCAAACTTGTTGACAGGAAAGGCTACCGCTTCATGCCTGATTACGACGAACGCGCGGAATTGGCACCGCGCGATGTTGTCAGCCGAAGTATTGTGCAACACATGGAAAAAACCAATTCGCCCAATGTTTATCTTGATCTAACCCACAAACCGGCAGATTGGATTTATTCACGCTTTCCCGGCATCGCGTCAACATGTCGGCATTTCGGAATTGATATTGCGAAAGACCGGATTCCGGTGCGTCCCGGTGCTCATTATTTAATGGGTGGTGTTCTGGTGGATGCGGACGGGCAAAGTTCGCTCAAGGGGCTTTGGGCAATCGGCGAAGTTTCCAGCACCGGACTTCACGGAGCCAACCGCCTCGCCTCAAACAGTTTGCTCGAAGCCCTTGTTTTCGGCGAATCGTCCGGGCGGTTGGCGTCGAAAAACGCACAGATTATGACCAACGATTATCAGGTCGAACCCATCGAAAACCAACCCTTGCCCCCGCCCAATCTTATTCAACAACATCTGCCGACGCTTCTTGATCTGGCTGATATTCGCAATGCATTAAAGAGTTTGCTTTGGCGTACTGCGGGTGTGGTTCGCCATGAAGAAGGGTTGCGTGGTGCGTTGGAGGACACGCTTCAATGGTCTGGTTACGTCTTTTCGCAACAGTTCCAATCCATCGAAGGTTGGGAAATTCAAAATATGTTGCTTGTTGCCCGCCTCATTCTCGAAGGAGCCTTGCAACGACAAGAAACCAGAGGCGCTCACAACCGTTCCGATTATCCAAAAACTTCCGCAAACGCCGTTCATTCTGTTGTCTGCGGGAAGTAAAGATATGATGGGGTTGCGGAACAAGGTTTGATATACTTTACACCGCAACAAATTGTTCCTTTTCGTAATACGGATTTTATAATAACCTTATTTCCAACCTGATTTTCTTACAAAAACAACCTTAGTAGCCATTGATCATAAAAAAGATCAACCTTATTTACATTATTTAAATGTCTTAATAAGGTAATAAGGTTTTGTTCTTGGGGGCATGGGTTGCTACTAAGGTTGTTTTGTTAGGAAAATCAGGTTGGAAATAAGGTTTTGTCAATTGAAAAACCCGCTACTACAATTCTACTTTTTAGGGCGGGGTAGAGTATATATAGTAAGGCATCTTCACCGGCTTGAACAGCCATTTGCCGGATCAATCTCCGCGTCCTTGCACGCAAGGCAACTTCTAAAAACTCTTTTTTAACCACGAAAGACACAAAAAAACACGAAAGAATTTTTGTTATCACTTTTTTATGATAAACGATTGACAACATTTGTATTTTTCGTGAAATTTCGTGTGTTTCGTGGTTGTCCCCTGTTTTTAGAAGTTCCCGCAAATGAAAAGAGACAATTACATCTTGAAACAGTTTGAGAATTTTTTTTGAATTTTACCTACAAATCGCCCGGAAAATCGTAATAAACCCTGAAAGGATAAAAACCATGAAAAATTCAAAAAATTTATTTGATCGGTATCATCCGTTTGATCGGTATAATTCATCCGTTTTTGGGGTTGTTACGGTTTTTTTTGAGAAAAAATCTCAACTTTTAATTCCCAAATGGGATGCTTTGAACTATAGTAATATTCGCTGGCTGCAAATCTGCGCAACAGTGATGTTTCCGGCAATGTGTTCTTTACCAATCCGATTTCACCAAAATTCATGGGGGGCCAATACCATGAGCGCAACGTCTTTTAAAACTAGCTACAAAGCAACGTCCCGGTCCCTAACTACCCGTAACATTGTGAAGAAAGGAATTCAAGAAAAAAACACGAACCATTACTTTTTTGCTTTACTCGTTTTCGTTGTCGGAACGTTTCTTTTTCTGAGTCAACCTGCTGCCGCTGATCCGAGAAACGACAAAAAGGGAACGACTGAGGAAGTTCTGCGCCAAGATGTTCTGCGTTTTGTCGGTACCAACACCGCCAATATGACCGTACCGAGTGATGCTTATCTGATTCGGTTGAACCGCCGCGCTAAAGACGCAATAAAGTACGGAATCCTTGTTTATGGTATTGATCCGGTTGAGCGGGCGTTGCTCCAAGACGCCCAAGACGGTAACTGGGACAACTTCGATCTGTTTCGCGCCGCGCTGATTGTCGAAGGAATCCGCGATCCGAACAAAATCCGTGAATACGAAGCCCGGCTTGATCAAATCGTTGCCGAAGCCAAGAAGCAGTTACAAAATGTTCCCAATGCCGATTTGCCTCAATTATTGACGCGGAAACTATTTGAGTTATTGCATCAGAAAATTTTGACCCGTTCGTATGATATTGATTGTACCGCTCTTGGTCGGGTGCTTGAAACAGGACAATTTAATTGTGTTAGTGCAACTGTTTTGTTCAATTGCCTTGCTTACAAAGCCGGTCTGGATGTTTATGCACTGGAAATGCCCGGTCACGCTTTGAGCCGTGTCAAATTTAATGGTACGTTTATGGATCTCGAAACAACTTGTCCCAACTGGTTCGAACTTCAAGACGCCACCGCACGGCGAAATGCAACAATAAAACGTATCGCTGCACCTGTTCCGACTGAAACGTATCCGGCAACCGGTAATCCGACCGCAACATTGGCTGTTACGGATTCTTCTGCCGGGTTAAACGATTTGTCCAAAAAACTTCGGGAAATCTCGCCGGTACAACTTATTGCAACGATTTATTACAATCAGGGAGTTGATTTTCACGCGGAAAAACAGTACGCCGAAGCGGCAACCGCCAATATTAAGGCGTTGCATCTTGATCCTGCCAACGAAACCGCTTGGGGAAATTTCATGGCAGCGATCAACAACTGGTCTATTGAATTGACAACGGAATTAAATCCGAAACGTTATGATATTGCGGCATTGCTTTTGGATCGGGGCGTGTACCTTGATCCGGGTTATGACAAATTTCAGGCGAACCAACTCCATGTGTACTATTTTTGGATTCGCGATCTTGCACTTGAAGGGCGAAACGAAGATGCCAAAATCGTGTTTGCACTTGCCGACCAGCGATTACCCGCCAACAAAGATTTGGCAAACCTCATGCAAGCAATCGAGAAAAATGAATAGTGAATAGAAAATTCCTGACAGGTTGTTCTTCTTCAAAATGACCCGATTTTATTTTCGGAATAGTGATAATCCAGCCCACCGCAACGCGGTGGGTCTCCTGCAAAAATCATTCCCCACAAAATCCGAAATAATCAGGCAGAATGCTTGTGTTACTTTGAGCGTGAGTTTTTTTCGTAACGAATAAGGAGATAAGGACGCGTAATGTAGTAGCTGCGTTGGGCGATAATTTATTGTAACATTCCTTTATTTGTCGTTTGAACTGATCGGCATGAAAATATAAAAGAGCAAAAATATAAAAGGGTCTTATCCGTTTAGGTCTAGTGTTGAGCCGATTTGTCCGGATGGGTCGTGTGGTGGTTTTTTATCTTTTTGTTGTTCTTGTTTTGGTTTGTGTTGGTTCCATTGCCATGCTTGTTGTCCGTTTGCGTCGCGGTCTTCGGATGTTGCGGAGCTTTCTTTTTCACCGCCAATTCCTTGTGCCTGCGCGGTACGTTCGTTGCTGTCAACTTTTCTTTCGTGTGATTTTACATCTTGCAAAGAACCCGGCATCATTGGGCTAAAACCAAAACTCATTTTACCTCCAATCCAAAATGTATCTAACCTTATCCAACATCATATAACCTTACACACAACTTATACTCAACCTATTTATTCCTTCTGATTCTTGACACGAGTGAGCCGTTTTGTGCAACATCGAACATTGGTCTGTTTTCGTTGCATGATTTTGACATTGCCCCGCCTCTGAAATAAATGACCAATCCAAGACTCAATTCCCACGATTCTTTTTGCCATGCTTTATTGTTTCCGCCTGGAAATATGGTGGAGAATCCGCCGTTTATGGCGATTCTGTCGGAGATGGGGAAGTCGCCGTTTGCCCCCATGAAAACGTTGCCGTATTCGGTGGCACCGATTCTGAACTCAGCTTGTCCGCCTACCGGAAAATGTTTTCGTACAAAAAGCATGTAATATTGTTGCAGATCAACTTCATACGTGTAACCGCTGTTGACCGTTCCTCGCAAATAATTCTCGCGCCGATCAATAATTTCACTACCATCACCCTCCAAACCAAAACCGCCAATAAAACCATACTCAAGATTCGTAAACGTTCTAACCGAGAGTTCCGCTCTAAATTGAGTCAAACTTATTTTGCCAAAAAGATTATCTTGGAAGTGGTCAAAAACCACGCCCGCTTGCAATGGGCATCCGATACTTCTTTTGAACAGACCGGCAGTGATGAAATATTCCGTTCTATGACTCTTCTCCGCAAAATCGATTTCTTTTGCGAAATTTCCGTTGATGTTACTGTGAGTTGCGCGGAATCCGAGTTGTGCGCCGAAGACGCAATTTTGAACCGCAATTGGACCTGACCAGTTGAAGCCTTCGCTGAATCCGAAATTATCGCCAAATTGCCCGTCCAACTCGCCCGCCTTAAATCCGGTAACACCGCCAAAAATAACAAGATTATCAAGCAACCCCGTACCAAACGGCTTCGTAATCATCGGCATACAATAACCCTCAACAACATGCTCACAACCAACCTGCGAACCACAACTATCACAAGAAACCGAATCATCCGACACCACATTATTCAACGTACCCGCATCACTTGAACTATCGTAATTGTAATCATCAATATTGCTGGCTTGTATGTTTTTTGCGGACAAAGGGCGGCGGACAATAATTCCATTGTCAATCGGCAAATCATCGTAGTTATCCAAAGCAGCATCGACGTTGAAGTTCACATCAAAATCGCGCGACACATGTTTCGGCAACGCCTTTGGTTTTACAGCGGCGGTCATATTTGCGGTTGAGGTGTTGCCGGTGCTGACGCGTTTTATTACGGGGATAGGTTTCGGGGGGGATGTTTTTTTGGCGGTTTTTTTTACGGTGGGACTTTGGGAGTAGTTTTCGGAGTAGACTTCGTTGTTGTATATTTGCGGTGTGATGTTGTTTTGGTTTTGCGGGTACTGTGGTGAGTTGTATGCTGCGTGAATGATCCGGTTTGAGTAGTTTGTTTGGTTCGCGTATTGCTTGCCCGCGACATTGCCCGAACGATTGCCCAACAACCTCCCCGATAACCGAACAGGTTCATCCGGCAACGGAGTCAAAAGGGACTCCTCGCCTTCTTCCTCCGCTTCGAACGACGCAGTTATGTTTGGTTGCCAATCTTGGGCTATAACTCGATCAACATGGCAAAACATCGCCAACAAACCAACCAAAATAATCACTCCCAAACCAGCCGCTCCAAACCGACAACTGCCAACCCGACAACCGCCGACTCGCTGAACCACCGCAAACTTGATCAACCATAAAAACAAATTTTGTCCAATCACATTCTTCATTTTTGACCTCGCGTAAAACAACTTTCCTTAAAACACAAATTGCAAAACATAACACAACGCAACGCACTATAAATTTCGCCAACACAAAAAGCGTACAATTTGCCAATATAATTTGTCAATATAAATTGGGTGTTGACGAGTGAATTTTTCTGTTCGGTTGGTGTGTTGAGTTTCCTTCGCAACGCCGCTTTCGATTTTGAGAATCGGATGAAAACAAACAAATCTTTCAGAATAATCGTTAAAATTAGAAAAATCGGAAAAATTTACCCATTCTGCCGTATAGAAAATGGCAGTATGCGAAGTGTGGATAATATCAAGTTCCCTAACTTCCATTACGTAATTTTTATTCGGAGAAATAATTCACAGAAAGTCAATAGAAGGTAATGGAAGAATATAGTCAACAGATTTTGCAGATTAGTTTTTTTTATTATTGAGGCGTTGCCTTCGTAATACCATATACCATAAATCACAAACGTATTCACGTGACGTTAGCGACGGTAGCTTGCTACCGACGAATGAGGCGTGAAAAGCATCGGCAACGTAAGATAGGCATTAAACCGACAATGGGATATGAAAACGCATCGGCAACGTAAGGTGGGTAACCGACCGCCAGGCGGTTACGTTTTCGGCGAGCGGAGCAAGCCGAAAACAGAGGGGGCGGAAAACGTTATAAGGCAACGTAAGGTGGGTAACCGACCGCTGGGCGGTTACGTTTTCGGCGAGCGGAGCAAGCCGAAAACAGTGGGGCGAAAAACGTTATAAGGCAACGTAAGGTGGGTAACCGACCGCCGGGCGGTTGCGTCGGCACAAGCCGACAACTGGATCGCCAACACGCATCGGAATTTCTATCGCCCAAAACCAAAAAACGCTGACGTTGTAGGGGCGAGGCTTGCCCTCGTCCCGAAGAGGCGTGAAACGCTTTGATATACCGAAATGAGGTTTTTTTGCCAGTAGAAATTCCAATACATTTCTCGCACCATTGGGGACGAGGGCAAGCCTCGCCCCTACAACATTGGGCGTTTTGGTTATGCCGATGCGTTTTCCGCCCCACTGTTTTCGGCTTGCTCCGCTCGCCGAAAACACAACCGCCCAGCGGTCGGTTGTCCACCTTACGTTGCCGTCTGGCAGTCGGTTGCCCACCTTACGTTGTCGATACGTGTTCCGATCCTATTTTGGCTTTTGCCCTTTCAGGGCGAAGAGTTATTGGGGGCGATTTTTCACAGGGCGTTGCCCTGTGCTATGGGCTTGTTGCCCCGTTGGTGCGTGTTGGTTTTGTCGGTGCGTGTTGGTGATCCAGTTGTCTGCTTGCGCCGACGCTATTCACCAAAAAAGCCCGGCGGTCGGTTACCCACCTTACATTTGCCAACACGTTTTGGCGTTCAGTTCAAACTCGTTCGGTGCTATTACGCACAGAGGCGGGCGGGACGCCCGCGTTCCAGTCCTTCGCCGCTTCGCGGCAATTGTCAGCTGTCGCCGACATTGGTGGTTTGCTATACCGATGCGTGTTTCGCCCCACTGTTTTCATCTTGCTTCGCTCGCCGAAAACACTATTCACCAAGAAAGCCCAGCGGTCGGTTGTCCACCTTACGTTGCCGTCTGGCGGTCGGTTGCCCACCTTACGTTTGCCAACACGTTTTGGCGTTCCGTTCAAACTTGTTCGGTTCTATTACGCACAGAGGCGGGCGGGACGCCCGCGTTCCAGTCCGCGCCGCTTCGCGGCAAACTTATGTGGTACAACAAGGGCGGGACGCCCGCGTTCCAGTCCGCGCCGCTTCGCGGCAAACTTATGTGGTACAACAAGGGCGGGATGCCCGCGTTCCAGTCCGCGCCGCTTCGCGGCGAACTTATGTGGTATAACGCGGGCATCGCCCCTTGCGTCTCTACAAATCATCATGATGATTGCAATTAAAAAGGGAAT
>JAISQS010000193.1 GCA_031274045.1 Planctomycetaceae bacterium
CCGAGCCGTTCGGTTTCGCGAACGATATGGACAAAATGCTCTTGCCAGGTTTCGCTCATAAATTCGACTTTGCCGCGCGGCACTCCGACGTTGACTTCCATGAGGATAAGCCCGCCGATACCTTGTTGTTTCATTGCTTCGAAGTCGGCGGTAATCCCTTCTTTGGTGAGGTTGCCGTCCATAATAAACCAATAAACCGCCGGACGCGCCGAATCCGGCGGCGTTTGAAACTCCGAAAATTCCACCGCCAATACCGACAACGGAAACAAAATAACAAACATAAATTGCAACAAACGGATCGTTCTTTTTCTCATAAAAGTCAATGTTAAAAAAAGGGTTAAAGGATAATACGGCATAAGGTAGACGCGAAAAGGCAGGCAACCGACCGCTGGCGACGGAATGCGGAATGCGGAATTCGGAATTCCGCATTGGCAACGTAAGGTGGGCAACCGACTGGATCGTAAGGTGGGCAACCGACTGCCAGGCGGTTGCGTTTTCGGCGAGCGGAGCAAGCCGAAAACAGTTGGGGCGTAAAACGTATCGGTTAATCAATCCGCCATCCGTCTGCCGACAGGCAGACAATCGCCGCGAAGCGGCAACGGACTGGAACGCGGGCGTCCCGCCCGCCTAAGTGTGTAATAGAACCGAATAAGTTGGAACTGAACGCCAAGACATGTCGGTAAACGTAAGGTGGGCAACCGACCTCGTTATACTACACGAGTTTTTTTGAGAATACAAAACAGACGAAAAATACAAAATAAACGAAAAGAGTTGATGATAAAATTTCGTTTGTTTCGCCTATTTTGTTTGTTCCGTATTCTCTAAAAAAGTAAGATATCGAAAGATGTGTGGTATAGCAAGGACGGGATGCCCGCGTTCCAGTCCGCGCCGCTTTGCGGCTATTGGTTATCTTGTATTGCCTATGTTTGTTGAGTGCTTTATGATCTTGTCTGTTTTAGTTGATGGGATGTGGTTGTAAAAAATCAGAAGGCGGTCGCCCAAAAATGAAAGTTGGAAAAAATATTATGAAAAATATTCGTGGAATCGGAGTTAAAAACTATCGTGTCTTGCGTGATGTGTCACTTGGGTCAGTTGTCCCCATGCCAAAACAAGACGAAACCAAAGGTATGCCTTTCGGTACCGGAGACCCGTTGTCGCCTTTGACTGTTGTGATTGGTCGTAACGGCTATGGGAAAAGTTCACTCTGCGACGCATTCGGATTTATTGGGGACTGTTTGAGAAGCGATGCCGAACACGCTTGTTCTATTCGCGGCGGATTTTTTGACATCATCTCAAATTGCCACGATAAACAATCCGACAGCAAATTAGAATTTCAAATCCTATACGACAACCTACAATACTCACTCAGCATCGCATCTGACAAATACAACACTCCTTACGTTTACGCCGAAACCCTTTCACATGTCAGCGCAGATTTTACCGGAAACGATTCCATGAATTTTTTCGCTAGTTGCGGCGAAGGGAAAGTCGTCAGACCAAACGCCGAATCAGTCAGCGATATTAAATTGGCGGATAAAAGAAGACTCGTCTTGTCAACATTGGGAAATTTGAATCAGTTTCCGGATATTGTTGAGTTCCGCCGGTTTCTTGACAGTTGGTATCTCAGTTATTTCAAGCCCGACGCGGCACGACAACCATCACAAGCTATCCCGCAAAAACATCTGTCAACAAGCGGCAATAATCTGGCTAATGTTGTCCTGTATTGGGAAAAGGAACATCGGGCGGAATTGGACTTATTGTTTGACCGCGTGTTTGGCAAAGTACTCGGCATTGAACGGCTGGAAACAAAAACCACCGAAGACGGTCGCTTGTTGCTGCGATTCTTCGAACGCGGCACGGACCGTCCGCTTTACGCATCGCAAATGTCCGACGGGACGTTGAAGTTGGTCGCGTACACGCTTTTGCTTGGCGATCCTGAACCGCCTCCGTTTGTCTGTTTTGAAGAGCCGGAGAACGGACTCTATCACAAGTTACTCGGCGCGTTTGTTGACGAGATTAGGAAACATTGCGATAAAAACGGCAACTCACAATTCTTCATCACAACACACCAACCGTATCTGGTTGACGCATTGAAGCCGGAAGAAGTCTGGATTCTGGAAAAAGGGAATGACGGCTTCGCATCCATGAAACGCGCAAGCGAAGATGCCGTCGTCCGAAATATGGTCGAAGGCGGAATGCCGCTCGGCGCACTCTGGTTCAGCGAGTATTTGGAGTCATATTGACAAATAAAATTACACACAGGAAAGCAATGGAAGAAACTTTGTCGCAAAGCGGCGAAGGACTGGAACGCGGACGTCCCGCCCGCCTCTGTGTGTAATAGCATCAAAAAAGTTTGAACGGAACGCCAAGACGGATTGGCAAAACCAAAACGTAAGGTGGGTAACCGACCGCTGGGCGGTTACGTCGGCGCAAGCCGACAACTGGGGCGGAACACGCACCGGAATTTCTATCGCCCAAAACCAAAAAACGCTGACGTTGTAGGGGCGAGGCTTGCCCTCGTCCCGAAGGGGCGAAAAACGTGTTGATATTCCAAACCGTCACCCGTCGGTGCAGCCGACAATAGCCGCGCAGCGGCGCGGACTGGAACGCGGGCGTCCCGCCCGCCTCTGTGCGTTAGGAAACCGAATAAGTTTGGAAGGAACACCAAGACGTGTTGGAGAACATTTGCCAACACGTTTTGGCGTTCCGTTCAAACTTTTTTGGTGCTATTACGCACAGAGGCGGGCGGGACGCCCGCGTTCCAGTCCGTTTCCGCTTCGCGGCGAACTTATGTGGTACAACGAGGCGAGTACGCCGACGCTATTAACCGAGAAAGTCCGGCGGGCGGTTGCCTACCTTGTGTTGGTTACTTTTCTGTTGTTTATTTTTTCATGTTTTCTTTTGCTACTAATGCGAGAATGGTTTCTTTGATGTCGATCATAATGCTCAGCATCAACGGGACAATCAATAACGAAAAAATTGTTGCACAAAATAACCCGCCAACAACAACCGAACCTATCCCATGATACAACTCACTCCCCGCACCATTTTTTACCACCAACGGAGTCATTCCAATAAGCGCAGTTGTTGTCGTCATGAATATTGGTCGCATTCGCGTTCGCACCGATTCACGTATCGCCTCACGATAACCCATCGGCTCTATCACGTCCTCGTCCGATTCGCCAAATCCACGCATGAAATTCAACGATTGATGCACCAACAATATCGCATTGTTCACCACCACCCCAATCAACAGAATAAATCCTAACATTGTCAACGTGTCCATCTGTTGCGACGGATCATGCCAGTGCATTATCGCCAACCCGATAAAACCGCCCACCATCGCAAACGGAACACTAAACATAATCACAAACGGATACATAAAACTCTCGAATAACGCCGCCATCAAAAGATACGTTATCACCAACGAAAGAAAAAATCTACTCGCAATCAGACTCAAAATTGATTCCAAATTGAATCCGCTCCACTTGCCCAACACCGCTACCCGCGTCTGCGATAACTTGTCCGCATTGCCCGCAAGCCGAATCATAATATCCGGCGTTAATCCGCCGTCTTGACGACACCTCGCGACAATATCCATTATCCTAGCCTGCGCCGTCTCAAGCGCAATCTCCACCGGCGGATTAACCGTCAACCTTATCGCCCGCTCCTGCTCAACACGTCTTATTTGCTGAGACGCTTCCGCTTTGACTGTTGTAAAAAGTTGACCGACCGGAATTATTTGACGGCTGTCATCCGAATCACGAACAACTATCGGCAACATCGCAAACTCCTCCGGCATCATCGGAATATCAGGATCACGAATCAACGTCAAATCTATACTGTCCCCCTCAAAATCAAAATCACCTATCCGTATCCCGTCAATCATTGCACGCGCAGTATACGCCAACGATTGCACACCAAACCCCAACTCCTTCGCCCGAACTTGATCAACCATCAATTGCCACTCCGGTCCATTCAAGTCATAATTTGCAGGTTCACTACGCACACCAGACCTTGAAAATTCACGCACCAACTCATCCTCCAAATGCTTCGTCGCCGCACGCAGCCGATTCATGTCAGGTCCAACAACCTCAATCTGAACAGAATTAGAACCACCGCCGCGCCGCCCAAAAATACTCTGCTGCTGCGCCACGCCCGACGCGCCCGGAATTTCTTCCATCATCGTATTCAATACAGATTCAAGAGGCTTGATCAACTCCGGATCTTTGCTCGTTGCCGTCATCATCACGCCTTGATTCCGCACAATTATGTAAAAATCATCAAGCGGCGCAATCGCTGTTTCAAGTTTACCATTGCGGCGATCATAAATTTTACGAATGTTCGTCGCCTCTTCCGTCGTCTTCGCGTCCCAGTACGGTTTCAAAAATTGCTCAACACGCCGCCCGACAAGCTCATTCTGCTGCAATGTATACGACGGCGGAAGCTGCATGTTTCCATTGAGTACATTTTTATTGCCCGTCGGCAAGTAGCTTGCAGGCGGCATCAGAAACATACTGAGAAATATTGCCGAAATTGAAATCAACAGAATTATCAAAACACGCGTCACAATCGCCGCCGGTTTTCTTGCCATCAACACATAAATAAAATTCGAATAAACGGCAGTCAAATAATTGCAAATCGGAACAATCCCAAACAGACTCTTTATCATTACCATCAACAAAGTATTCGGCGGCTTCTTTGAGACATCGCCGAGCCATTTTGCCGACGCGACCGGAATCACCGTTATTGCCACAATCAAAGAGATCAAAACCGACGCGGAAACAGCAATCGCCAAATCACAGAACAATTGCCCCGACTCCTCTTGAATAGTCAAAATAGGTCCGAACACGGCAATAGTCGTCAAGGTCTGAGCAAGCACCGCCCCCCACACTTCACGCGTTCCGTCATAAGCAGCCTTCATCGGCGGCTTGCCGCTCTGCAAATGACGATCAATATTCTCAAGCACAACCACCGCACAGTCGATCACCATACCAATCGCAAACGCCAAACCCGCAAGCGAAATTACATTGATGTTCCGATGACAAAGATACATCACAACAAACGTCCCTATAATCGAAATCGGAATCGCCAAAGACACAATAAACGTAGGTCTAACACTTCGCAAAAAAAGCAACAAAACAATAATCGCAAGAATACCACCCTCAACCATATTTTGCCGAACAAGACCCACCGCTTTATTGATGTAATTTGAGTCATCGTAAATCATTCTGAAGCGTATTTTGTAACGGTCATTTTTATAATTTGAAAGCAGCCCTCCGCCAAATCCGCTCGCCTCCGGCTCTTTATTTATCTCCTTCACAAGCGCATTTACCTCCTCCATTACGCTCAAAACATTCGCCCCCGTATCGCGGCGAAAGTGCATTGACATTGAAGTTTGTCCTTTGCTTGCGTTGAAGTATGTGTTTTTTTGTAACACTAAATGCGGCGTTGCAATATCACGCAGATAGACCGGAGACCCATCAATATATTTGACAATCACATTTCTAATCGGCTCAAGATCAGCATAACGTCCCAACACCCGCACGCGGACATTTATTCGACCGTTCGCCATGTCGCCCGCCGACTCATTCAAATTATCCGCAATCAACGCAGCACGCAGCTCATCAACCGAAACGCCGGATTGCGCCAACACAACCGGATCAAACCGTATCTGAACTTCATGCTCACGCCCGCCGTAAACCTGAACCTCCGAAAGCCCCTTTATCCGCTCAAAAGCAGGCTTAATATAACGATCAGCATAGTCGTAAAATTCCGACATCTCAAACGCCGGATCAGTTTGCGATTGCAAAAGACCGATGCCGATAGACTCGTCAGTATTCGCACTAGCCGCACGAATAACAGGACGATCAACATCATCAGGATAACGCGGCACCTCGTTAAGTCTGTTTGATGTTTCTTGAACTGCGCGGCTCATGTCATAGCCGACAGTAAACTCAAGCTCAATATTCCCTTGCCCAAGTGAGGCATTGGAAGTCATCTTGTAGAGACCTTGTAGAGTCTTGAGTTTTTTCTCTTGTTCCATGATGATCGATTTCTCGATCTCTTCGGGGCTGCGTCCTTGCCAAGTTGTGCGGACGGAGACAACAGGTCTCTCAACATCCGGTGTCATTTGAACCGGAACATCCGTCAACGCAAGTATCCCAAAAAGCAACGTAAGCAACACACCTACAGCAACTTTAACGGGATTATTTATTGAAAATTTGATTATATCCATTGTGAAAATTGTAGCCAATCAAAGTAAAGCCGCAGACAAATAAATCTGATTGAGCCTTATCTTGTGAAGGTACAAGT
>JAISQS010000331.1 GCA_031274045.1 Planctomycetaceae bacterium
TTAGTTATTAAGGGAGGGGAAATTGATCATACGTCGCGAATTGGTTAAGGCTCAATATTAGTTGTACAAATTTTCACAATGATTTGTCATAAAGGGAATTTTCATGTGTAAAAAGTATATTGACGCGGTTATTATTTTGCCAATTGTTATTTTGTCAACTTCTTCCAAGCGATGAAAGCCGCGATCATGCCCGCGACGACACCGATTGATCCGTCAACTAATAATTGCAAAGTTGGAGTTTTTGCGAGTGGCGGAATGTTTGTTGTTACGAGAGTGACGCAAATTAGCATGACGGTGAAGTTGAAGACGACGAGTACGGTTTGCAGGCGTTTTTTTCGTTCTTCGTCTGTCATTGGTTTGTCTGATTCGGGTTCTTGTTTTGTGTTTGTGTCGGATTTTATTGTTTTTGATTTTGTTGTTTCGACTTTTGTTCCGTCGCTTTTGTTTACGAGTTGTACGGCGTTTCTTGGGTAATATTTTGCGATTGCGGCGTTCGCTTCGGCGGGAGTGCAAATTGTGCTTCTTACCGGAGTGTCAAAAATCATCCTCAACTCTTCCTCAACATCGGGATTGACAGGTTTGGGCGACGCGAGCAGCAGTTGCCCGCGATCAATCATAAGAGGCACAAAAGAATGATGCCGCGCTGTATTCGGATTGACTTGCACTGCCAACTCCTCATCAACTCCCACCTCCTCTATACTCACAAACGGAATCCCAATCGACTCCGCATACGCCAACATAACCGTTTCTTGTGTGCCGAGTTTTTGTTGTAATACGGCTTCTTGCAAATCAATTCCTAAAGCGTCGGCGTAGCTTTTGACTTGTTTCATTCGGTCTTCCGGAACAATTTCATTTTCACGAAGAATCTGTTCCAAAGAACGCCGCGCGTTAGGCTTTTCAACTTTACGCCCAAGAGAAATATCATACTCAAGTTTACGGGTAACATCCGTTAAACAAAGCATCGCTTTTGCAAGTTCATTCAATAACTTCTGCGATGTTTCCATGTACGCACCGGTTGCAAATTTGCGGACATGCGCATTCAAACCGCGATAATTTTTGCGAATCGTTTTCGGGTCGTCCTCAAATCGCTTCAAACGCAAAAGCTGATAATAATCAAGCGGTCTATTTGTGGCGGTTATTCCTAACCATGCTTTGTAGACATCTGTACTAGCCATTAAATTCTCCTAACTTTTATCTGTATTGTTTACGTGATTTGGATTTTGGGTTCGTGTAATTCCTCACAACCTCCAACATCAACCTACTCGCATCAATTTTAAAGTCGAATCACCAAGTTGGCAACAGCCCAAATAAAACAGAAACAAAAAAGGGCAACAGACAGGAACGCGGGCATCCCGTCCGCATTTTGTACGATGAAAACTAACGGAACACCAAAACGTGACGAATAACATTTGCCGACATGTTTTGGTATTCACTTCTGCCTGTCAATTTGGATCAGTTGTCTGTTTTATAACTTCTGTTTTTTGAGCGGGTTATTGTTTGGTTATTATTCTTTGTGAATTTATCTGTAAAAGTTTTGATTAAAAATTGAAAATTGGTCTGTACACAATTTTGAAAAATTGTTACTATCCGCCCATTCGCAATCTGATTTGTCAACGTGACAATGAAGAACATCGTTATGCTGCATTTTGTAGAAGTGTGGGTGTATTTCGGTTCTTCTGTTTTTTGCAGATTGCATTTAATTGAAGTATCAATCTGAAAGTAGTTGAATCAATACACGCAGATTGAAAGACGTTAACACATTTAACAAAACATGGAGGTTTAAATGGACAAATTAGTGAACACTATCATTTCGGCTTTGGTAGGCGGAGTGGTGGGTGCTGCCGTAGTATTTTTTGTTACGGGCAAAACAAAATTCGATACGCTTGAAGTGCGTGATTTGAAGATTACAGAGCAAGCGACGTTGCTAAGTGCTGATAAGAAACAACCGAACGTGTTGATCAAGGACGGCAGCGTTCTGGTTGACAATTTTCTTGTTGGCAAGCGTGTTGTCGGTGCGCAGCTTCAAGGTCATGTATTCGTTGCTAACCGCATGCTCACAACACCTGATAACGTGATGAGCAATGCCAATGTCGAGTGGAAGTTTTACACCGAAATCGGCTCAACAACAGAGCGAGGCGGCGAAGTTATTGTTCGCAGTGCTGCCGGTGCTATTGCCGGTCAAAAGTTGGATAAATTGCCGACGGACGGTTGGTTTTTCCGCACTGGTTACGATGATAAAAATCGACCGGATATTTCTTTCATTCAAAATTTGACAAAAGAAGTAATGCCAGTCGCAATTTTACGTATGCAGCCAAAACAAGCTGTTGCAGCTTCCGGCGATAAAACTGCCGCAGACGCTTCAAACACCGGACAAAACATTCCCACCCCAAGTACAACAATACATCCGACAACAACTTCAACAAACATCGGCAACATAAATACGCCGATAAACAGCAATGTTACATCACCGCCAAAACAGGATTTTTCAAGCACCGGTACCAGACCGGTAAATCCAATCGGCAGCCAACTAACTCCAAACTCACCATCAGTCGCCGAAACAAATAACAACAGCGAGAAACGACAATAAATCAACTCAAAAAATGTTCTTTAGAACATTTTGGAATATGTTGGAATATGTCGGAATATGTCGGAATATGTTGATTTTTTGGCAAATGAGCGGGTCTTTTAAACTGTTTGCAATTGAGCCTTCGCTAATGAACGCGAACTCAATCGTAAGCAGTTTAGAAACCTAATACCAAGTTCTCTAATTTCCATTGCATAATTTGGGGGAATAATTCACAGGAAGTTGATGGAAGGTAAGGGAAGAATATTTTTGGGAGAATTTTGTTGTCAACAGATTTTACAGATTTATACAGATTAGTTTTTCTGATTATTTCGTTTTTTGTGGGGCTTTTACATCGTGCCTTTTATTAAGCACTGTGTCAATGCAATGTATCAACACCCTGAAAGGGCAAAATATCATAGCGTAGGGCAACGCCCTACGATAATTGATTATAAATAACCTTCGCCCCAACGGGGCAACAATATCAGAGCAAGCGGAATTAGGAATTAGGAATTAGGAATTAAA
>JAISQS010000342.1 GCA_031274045.1 Planctomycetaceae bacterium
TATTTATAATCAATTATCGTAGGGCGTTGCCCTACGCTATGATATTTTGCCCTTTCAGGGCGTTGATACATTGTATTGATACAGTGCTTGATAAAAGGCACGATGTAAAAACGAAATAATCAGGAAATTTTTTTAAGTTTGTTTTCCGCGTATTCCGCGTTTTCCGTCTTTCCGCGTTTAAAAAAACTTTGCGTTCTCCGCGCCTCTGCGTGAAACGTTTGCATGTATAGCGGAGTTCAGATTATTTCTTACAATGCAGAATATGATTGTTGAGAGAGTTTTTTGATTTTTTGATCAAAAAAAATCAGGTGCCCGGCTTTTTCAAACCGGACACCCTAACAACGATACACAGAAGGAGAGTGAAACTGCGTATCAATCGGAGGATTTCAAATTACCAACAACTTTATAAATTGCCGGTTCATCTTGTGCCTCAAATATTACTTTTAAAATATCCAAAATTTTTCTCCCGCAAATACCAACATACCAAAATCAATTTAGTTGTCACGTCATTACGTTGTGTTGATCTGTTTTGTGTTGTCTGATGTTGTCTGATTTTGGTGGATTGAAGTTTAAGCGGAGTTGTTTGATTTGATCGAGTGAAACTAAAACTACACTAGGTTTAGTTGACCGATCATTTTGTCGATGGCAACATCCATTTTCTCCGGCGTTTCATAAGTTCCGGCAGCAATCTCCGCCCTAACCCGATTAACAAGATCAAACCTAATCCCGCCAATCACCGGTTCGGAACCGGACTTATTGCTCAACTCAATCGCTTCGCCCGTAAATTTTACGTCATCGCGGAATTGATTTTTTTTGGCTGATGTTTCAGCCGTATTGTTTGTTGCCGTTTGGTGACTAACGTCCGACGGCTCACGTGTTGACTGTAATTTTTGTGAATGCTGTGTGTATAGGTTGGGATAAATTTCCATTTTTTTCTCTCCTGAAATTTTTTTGTCCGCTCACAAATCGATTCGTAAATATTCGCAAACGGCAACAATTTTTTTACGTTCTTAAACTAATTTGTACTTGATATCTGTCTAATACTTTTTGTGACCGCAACCAAATCCACAACCGCACTCACAAAAAATCCAACAAAACATCAACCGCAATCTTGCCAACTCAACCCGAAACAAACCTACGCCAAAAAACTCCAATCAGAATTGACATGACACAAAAAAATATACGCAAGCCGCACAACTCGGTTTAACAAATTCCAACAAAAATACCCTTAATTTTCAAATACTTCAACATTCAATCCACTTCTCAACAAACACCCAACTTCTTTTCCCGAAACTTTAATAATTATCGCAAAATTTACCAAAAAAATTTCAAAAAATACAACTCACAAAAAAATCGAATCAACAATTATCGTTTCAATATCTTCTCCTCCAAAAAAATATTGGCGATAACTGTTGGTGTGTCTGTTTTGTATTCTTGTCAGTGTCGTGCGGTGATTACTATACACGATTTCGCCGGAGATTGATCTGCTGTTTGGAAAATTTTTTTGGGGCAAATTGCCGTTTTCCAAAAACCAAATCGATATTCTCATCACATTCATCAAATACTCCGCGACAGGTGAACTCGACCCCGTCAACCACAACATCAATACGCGGATTATCTGAATTTTTGAAATTCGTGACAAGAGTAATTTGGGGATATTTTGGAAAAAATTGGATATTTTTTTGGGAAAATTGACGAATCTTGGAGCGGTGAGGTGTAATTTGTGTTAAAATGGGGCAGATAGACAAACCAGCCGATTTATGTAAAGACGCAGGCGTATGCGTCGAGTCGAGTTGGATTATTTGTTTTTGAACACAATAACTATAAGGAGAATCCCGCAATGGATACGATTATTGCAAATGCCATACAACAACAGCAAGCACAAACCGCACTAAAAACCCAAATGACTGTACTTCAAAAAACTCGTTCTGTTGAGAAGGAGATTGGTGAGGCGTTGATTGGTTTGATCGCGGGTGCTGCGTTACAATCGGCACCGAGTCTTGATGCTAAGATAGGTCGAGGTATTGATATTACAGCGTGATATTTTTGGGTTGTTGAGTTTAGGTTGTATCCGTCCGTGAACAAGCGTCGCGGGCGGATACTTTTTTAAACGGCTTGTTCTTCGGAGTCCGTCGCCGCTTAGCGGCAAAATTTCTACCGCACAAAACCAAAAAACGCTGACGTTGTAGGGGCGAGGCTTGCACTCGTCCCAATGGGGCGGGAAACGTGTTGGTATACCAAGTCGTTCCCGTCGGCGTTTTGGCGTGTTGATGAACCGAAGTCTTTTTTGCCGCGTTGGGGCGTAAAAAAATTCGCCGCAACGTAAAGTAGCCAACTCCGTTTGTCGAATAGTTATACTTGCGGCGATCATAAATGTATGTTTTTACCGAAGGTTTGAGACATTAGACATGGAGGCGTTAGATAGATTCGCTGCCTAATGCCTTCCTGCCTTCTTCTCGCCTAACGCCTCACCTGCCTAACGTCATGTTTATGACCGATTTTTATGACCGCCGGAAGTATATTATTTTCCGATTTCTCTGTAGTAGATTTTTATTGTTGAGAATCCGATGTGTCTGTATAGTTTTGTTGCGGCGAAGTTGTCGGCGGTGACTTCTAGGGTCACGTTCTTAACGCCGATATTGCGGAAGCCGTTGAGGGCACCGATTAGCAAGCCGCGTCCGATTCCGCGATTTCTATATTCCGGCACGACAGCTATATTTTGGATCGCGCCGTTTTCCGCTGATGACCGCACACCTTGAACCGCCGCAACATACTCAACCAAATCTTGCGTTTTGCCATGCGCTATCAATAGCGAAGACTCCGGCGTAAAACTTGACCCGCTCGACACGGCTTGCATAAGACGCAAACAACCGTCATATTGACGGAACGTCGGGAAAAGATGCGAATCCATCTCTCCGCAAAAACCACGATGTTGAACATCCGCATGAAACTCAATCAATGACTCATGCCAAGAAACATACCAAAACCCATTCGGAAGAACAGGCTTGGGCAACTCCGTATTGCAAAAATCAATCCCCATGTGAAGCCGCTTGATATATCGAAACGATAACGTCTGCATTAAATAAATATCGTGGTAAAATTAAATTCATTCCAAAATCAACAAAACCGGTAAAGCAACAAAACAAAAAACAACGTAATATATACTTTTTGCACTTGAAAATTCCCATTTCAATGGCAATCTCCATGATTTGTAGAGGCGCAAGTCATTGCGTCTCTACTTTACCCTTTATCAATACGCCGTATCAATGCGTTGCATCAAGCCCTGAAAGGGCAAAATATCATAGCGTAGGGCAACGCCCTCGTCATACCACACAAGTCTTTTTTGCGTTGGCGGTCGGTTGCCCACCTTACGATCACCAAACCGTTTTGGCGTTCAGTTCAAACTTTTTTGGTTCTATTACACACAGAGGCGGGCGGGATTCCCGCGTTCCAGTCCGCCGCCACTTCGCGGCGAACTTATGTGGTACAACAAGGGGGGCAAGCCCTTGTTATACCACACATCTTTTTTGAGAATACGAACCATACGAAAAATACGGAATAAACGAAAAGTAATTTCGAAAATTTTTTTAACGCGAAATACACGAAAATACAAAATGCGCGAAATT
>JAISQS010000397.1 GCA_031274045.1 Planctomycetaceae bacterium
CGGCGGCCCTGGCGGCATCGGCCTCCTGGCGGCGCTGCTCGGCGGCCTCCTGGACAAGCCGCCTCTGTTCCTCAAGCCGGGCCTGGGCGTCAATTTCCGCCGCCGTGGGCTGACGGGAAGACCCGCCCGCGGTTTGGGCCGCCGCCCTGGCAGCCGCCTGAGCCGCGGCGGAGGCTATGGCGTCGGCTTCTTCGGCTGCGGAACGGCGCCGGCCGTCCAGGATCTCGTCCCTGAGCCGCCGGACATCTTCGTCGGCGGGATTCTCAATCAAAAGATCGTCCACAAGATCCAGGGCCCGCTGAAATTCCCCGGCTTCAAAATATTCCCTGGCCACAAGAAGGGTATTCGACCGTTTTTGCGATTCCCTGTCTCCCCCCTGGAAAGCGCTCCCCTTGGCGTCATCGGGCTTTTCCCTGCCAAAAAGAAAGATCCCCCCTACCACAAGGAGGGCCAAAAGGAGCGCTCCCCCGGCAGCGATAATGATTAAAGTTCTTCTGTTCATTTAAAATATCTCTCCCAAAATTTATTCCAGCTCAAATTCTCCATCGTAACCCTGGACATCCTCGGTTCCGGCGGAAAGCCCCTCGCTTTCCTCGGCGGCGGCCTGGAGAGAGGCGGAGACCTCGTCCAAAAGCCGCTGTTTCCGCTCCGCTTCCAGCCGGGCGGCTTCCTCGGCCAGAATCCTGCGGCGTTCTTCGGCGGCAAATTCGTCCCGGATAAAGGCTATCAGTTTTTCAATCTTGGGCCGTTTCGCGGACTGGGGTTCCAGGGTAAGATAGGATTCGTAATCCCCTATGGCTTCCTGTAAGTCCCCGGTTTTGCCGATGCGTGTTGGCGATCCGGTTGTCGGCGAGTCGCCGACGCAACCGCCCGGCGGTCGGTTGCCCACCTTACGATCACCAACACGTAAACCGCCCCACGGTCGGTTGCCCACCTTACGTTTGCCAAACCGTTTTGGCGTTCAGTTCCAACTTGTTCGGTTCTATTACGCACAGAGGCGGGCGGGATGCCTTGCGTTCCTGTCCGTTTCCGCTACGCGGCAAACTTGTGTGGTACAACGGAGGCAAGCCCCCTTCGCTAATGGTTGTTTTGTTAAGAAAATTGGGAGGAAAAGAGGTTTTGGCGTGTTGGTGAACCGAAGTTTTTTTCCGCCCCCTTTTTGGCTTTTGCCCTTTCAGGGTGAGAGTTATTTGGGCGATTTTTCACATCAAAACTGATTTCAGCGGTGAACTTCGCCAGTTAAAAAATCATCCAGTCTCCTTGCAAAATGTCACAATTATAATTTCGTTTTTCAAAAAAATCATCAAATGCTTCCGAAAGAGACAAGGGAAATTCCAACTTCATCTCTTCGACAATCGAGTTGATAATTCTTTGTCCAAGCGTTTGACGATATTTTTCTTGAAAACATTTTTCGTACCAACGCTTCAAGTCATCTTTCGTAATGATACCTCGTAATTTTTCATCAAGTCCCATTTGAGCGATCACCGCTTCAATCGCTTCGGCATCACTGGTTTTACAAACGACGATAACTTGATCGGCACGAACGCCATTACAAATATCAACAGTTTGTGAAGGTTGCAACGAAATGTGTTTGACTTGCACAGCCGGTCCAAAATTTGCCCACATATCCAAGCCGGCATCGTTTACATTGGCTGTTCCGACACGAAACAACCTCGCAGGTTTTTCAATACTTAATCGTTGTGAATCAATTCCCAAAACCAGTTTTGAAAAATCCTCGAAATCCCGAATGATGTGCGATGATTCACTCACGACAGCTAAAGTAATACGTGCTTGCAGCGCATCTACGATTGCGTTGAAAAGAGCATAGACTACTATCTCATAAGCCTTGTCAATACTCCCTCGATATTTTACATTTTGTTCAAAAAAACCCAAGAAGGTATTCAATGAAAATTGTTCAGGCGGTAACGATTCCAGTGTTTGACGCAATTGAGAAAAAGCCGCAAACTTTTCGCGGACGTGCGCGTAAATATAAACTTCAACGATACCATTGAGCTGCCGATTGATTTTTGCCAATTTAACAAGTTGTGATGGCGGTAGGACGCTTTCGTTGAACAGTTGATCCCAGTATCGTGAATTGAGCTGTGTTGTTTTTCGGTGAAGTTGCCAAATTATGTCACGCATCCATTCATACGATTTACGGCGATATAATTCCAAGTCAGCAACATCCAATTGTTCCGTGCGATTGTGGAAAAGAATTTCTGCAATCGCAATCGGCTTGTACAAATCGGCGCGGCTCTTTTTTATGAGCGTGTTCAACCGTTCTTTGACTTCCATTCGATGAGTTCCTCTTCGGGTTGAAATAAAAGTTGTTGTTTTGTTGGTACTGTTTTTATGATGGTTCGATTTCGTAAGGCAATCATCATTTCGGCAGCAATTGCTGTAATAACAGGAACCGCGACGGCATTGCCTGCTTGGGCTCGTATCGCGGAATGATCGACAACGATCTGGTACGATTCAGGAAACCCTTGAAATCGCAACATTTCCCTGCCGGTCGGACGGCGATTGCCATTGACCAGAAGATAATTGTACGACGCATTATGACGAAGCGCACAAGAAAATGGATGCATACCGATGTGACCGCCTTTGTTTTCATGCCACATTGACGGATAGAATGGTTCGCGTCCTTGTTCCTTGAGACGTTCGAGTCGTTTTCGGCAAATCATCTCCGACGCAAAAAGTTTTTTGTCAATATTTATCTCCGCCTCTAAAATGTCACCCAAACAGGGCTGTACTCCATAAGACTCAGGGAAACGAAAATATAATGGCTCAATAAAACCGGCAATAAATGTACGTTCACGTTTTTGAGCAACACCAAAGTCGAGCGCATTTAATACAGTGACGTGAGTATGATAACCGAGTTCGTTGAGTTTTCGTAAAACGGTTTCGCAAGTTTGCCCGTTGTCGTGTGTGCGAAATTGCTTGACATTTTCGAGCAAAAACGCCGTCGGTTTTTTGTCACGCAAGATACGCTCGATTTCAAAAAACAATGTTCCGCGCGTATCCGTGAACCCTTTTTGCTTACCAATAATACTGAATGGTTGACAAGGAAAACCAGCAAGCAAAATATCGTGATCGGGTATATCCGCAGTCTCAATTTTTGTAATATCACCGGCGGGGCATTCGCCGAAATTGGCTTTATATGTTTTTTGCGCTTCCGTATCCCACTCCGAAGTAAAAACGCACTCGCCGCCAACCGATTCAAAACCAAGCCGGATTCCGCCAATACCAGCAAAAAGATCAATAAAACGAAACGAACGCCACAGTTTTGATGCAATAAAAATATCAGGTGATATTTGTCGTATTAAGACATTTTCCTGATTGTTCGGGCATTCATCACGCCACCGAATTTGCGGAGACGAAACATCAAACACATCCGAAACGACATCAACAAACGATATCGAATCCTTGTATAAAACGATTTTAGATTGCGAAAAACGGTACTTTTTCATATTGGCGGTATGCGATGAATTATTAACGCTATCAATCAAGCATAAAATTTACGACGGCAAAGGACAAATCGATTATCATTTATTTCTGAACGTAGTCCAAAGGGAGTTTGTTATAAATTCTCGCGAAGACGGCGATATTTTTTTCATCTCCTTTGAAAGTGTCAATCGGTTTCGTCAAGTAAGTTTGAATCGGCGGAGGCAATGTGTTTTGTGTTGGCATGGTGAATCCGTAGAGTCCGATGTCGAGTTTTGATTCGGTGATTTTGTTGATGATGTTTTTTGGGTCTTGTCGATTCCATGCGGCAAGACATGTTAAAAGCCGCGTCTGTTTTCCGACAATTGGTATTGTTTTTTTCAGCCGCTCAATATCACCCGCCTCGTTCATAAACCAATCAACTTGTTGAAACAGCGATGAACCCGCGATCTCGTTATGGTCTGGTTTACTGCATGACAGCCAGATGAGAATGTTCGGAGAAACTGATTTTGCGGTTTCATAAATTCGTTTCCAACAACGGTCAATTGATCGCCGCCGATATTCGAGAGTCGATTCTTTGCTGACCTTGTCAACACCCGGAAACTTTTCATTCATCAATTCAACATACATCTCTTGCTCGCATTTGAGCCAGCCGTCTTTAGGCGGATTCCACAACCAGTCAATCATAAAACCGTCTATCCCCGTTTTTTTGACAGCATCCTCAATAGCAGAACCCAAATAATCAAGATACTTGTTTGTGAGTGGAACATGAAGATCGCGTTGCGCATAATTTTCTTCGGGATGCTCTTTTTGCCAACGCGAGTTTGCCCCGACGCAATAGTACCCGAACACTTTCATCTTTTCCTTGTGTCCAAGATTGACCATATCTGTCAAAAAATCATGCTTGAGATCGGGCTGTTCAGGAACAACTCCCCCCTTATACCAAGCGTAACCGTTGCAAGAAACGCAAAACGTCTGAACGATGTTGCAACCGAGTTCTTTGTACCATTTGATATGTTCCTTCGGATCAGCGTCCGCCCACCGACCCGGCTTGGCAAGATGCGGCTTATCCCAATTAAAATCAATACAAAACGCCTTGATCGATTCCGCGATCGTTTCGTTCGCATTCTCTTCTGCTGCTAAAAAAGATTGAGCGGACAAGCCCGCGATTGCCGCGCCGCT
>JAISQS010000424.1 GCA_031274045.1 Planctomycetaceae bacterium
GTATCAACGCCCTGAAAGGGCAACAAGCTCATAGCGTAGGGCAACGCCCTACGAAAGAGATTCACGAACACCACTCGGGGCAACGCCCCAATAATATCAACAACAATGGAAGTTTTTAGTAATGAGTTTTCTGTAAGGATTATATTAAAACTGAAAACTAAAAACTTTCGCTTGGTCTGATATTGTTGCCCCGTTGGGGCGAAGGTTATTTATAATCAATTATCGTCGGGCGTTGCCCTACGCTATGATATTTTGCCCTTTCAGGGCGTTGATACATTGCATTGATACAGTGCTTGATAAAAGGCACGATGTAAAAGCCCCACAAAAAACGAAATAATCAGATAATTTTTATGTTGCATATATCTGCATCAATTGAGAATATACTTCACTTCATTTCCCTTCATTTCATCCGGTTAATGCAAAACAAACTGATTTTCAAAACGACATCTACATAAGCACACAAAAAATCACTGACAACTATGCCAGGTGTACTTGTTGTTCGGAGGTTTTTCTGGACTGTAGGTCGACGGGGTTTGTTAAGCCTAGTGCGGCGCGGTATTCCATTGGGATTACTTTGACGAAGAGATTTTTGGTGCGTTCCCAGTTGTCGAGCATTTCTTTGGCTTTGGCACTGTTTGTGTACTTGAAATGTTTTTCAATCATTCCGTACAATTTTTGAATATCCGCGTCAAGGAACATCGGCTCCAAATCAACCATCTCCAAATTGCAACGTAAATCGAACTGCTGATCGGGATCGTACACGTATGCAATTCCTCCCGACATTCCGGCGGCGAAATTGATTCCGGTTGAGCCAAGCACCGCCACACAACCACCCGTCATGTACTCACAACCATGATCGCCAACACCCTCAACCACCACCGTTGCCCCGCTATTTCGTACACAAAATCGCTCGCCAACACGACCGTTAATATACGCTTCGCCGCCGGTCGCTCCGTAAAAAAGCGTCTTGCCGGCAATCACATTTTGCGCCGCATCAATCAAACTCGTCTTGGGAATACGAATAATTAACTTGCCGCCGGAAAGTCCTTTGCCGACATAATCGTTTGCCTCGCCGATCAGATTTAACGTTACACCCGCCGCCGTGAACGCGCCGAAACTTTGCCCCGCCGTCCCCTCAAACGTGTACGAAATTGTATCCTCCGGCAACCCCGCCGCCCCGTATTTTTTGGCAATTTTGTACGAAATATTCGCACCGATTGTCCGGTCAAGATTACTGATTTTGTACGATTTGACAACTTTTTTCTGTGTCTCAATGGCATCATTCGCATCCTCAAGAGTCTGCAACATCAGAGGCGTGACTCCGTCAAGATGTTGCGGCGTTGAATAATGTAACGCAACATGTTCGGGAACTTCGGGGCGTTGGAAAATTGCGGAAAGATCAATCGTTTTCGCCTTCCAATGTCCCGCGCCGATTCGTTGTGCAAGCAGATCGTTTCGCCCGACCATTTCCATAAACGTACGAAATCCAAGCCTTGCCATAATCCCGCGCAACTCCTCCGCAACAAACCGGAAATAATTGATCAAATGTTCCGGCGCACCGCCGAATCGTTGTCGCAATCTTGCGTCTTGAGTTGCGATTCCAACAGGGCAAGTATTTTGGTGACATTTTCTCATCAGAACGCAACCAAGCGTTACAAGAGCCGCCGTACCAAAACCAAACTCTTCCGCCCCAAGCAACGCCGCAATCGCAATATCACGACCGGTTCGCATTTGACCATCCGTTTGAATACGTACACGACCGCGCAAATCGTTTCGAACCAATGTTTGCTGTGTTTCAGAAAGACCAAGTTCCCAAGGAACACCGGCATTTTTGATACTGCTCAACGGACTTGCACCGGTTCCGCCGTCGCCGCCGCTGATCAAAATCATGTCCGCCTTCCCTTTTGCAACTCCCGCAGCAATCGTTCCAACCCCGCAAATACTGACCAATTTTACGCTCACCCGCGCAACAGGATTGACATTTTTCAGATCGAATATGAGTTGCGCTAAATCTTCGATTGAATAAATATCGTGATGCGGCGGCGGACTGATCAGACTGACACCCGGCGTGCTGTGGCGAATCCGACCGATTTCGTCGTTGACTTTATGACCCGGCAAATGACCGCCTTCACCGGGCTTCGCGCCTTGTGCCATTTTAATTTGCAAATCTTTGGCGTTTGCCAGATACTCGGCAGTGACTCCGAATCGACCGGAAGCAACTTGCTTTGTCGCGCTGCAACGGTTGACACCATCTTTTTCAACATACCGCGTTGAGTCTTCGCCGCCTTCACCTCCATTTGACATACTGCCAATTTGATTCATTGCAATTGCCATCGTTTCGTGTACTTCGCGACTCAATGCACCGAAACTCATTGCCCCTGTGAGAAACCGCTTCACCAATTCATCCGCCGACTCAACCTCCGAAAGCGGCACCGGATTACAATGTTCCGACTTAAAATCGATCAAACTCCTCAATGTACAATAACGATTTTCTTGATTATTTATTCGTTCGGCGAAGGCATCATAAGATTTTTGATCGTTATGTCTTGCAGCTTGTTGCAAGAGGTGTACGGAATCCGCGTCCCAAAGATGCTGCGTACCGCCGCGTCTGTTTCGGAACTCACCGCCGACATCGAGCAAGTTATATTGATCTTGTTTGACTCGGTATGCGTTGTTGTGCCGTTGCAAAGTCTCTCTTGCAATATCATCAAAACCAAGACCGCCAACACGCGACGGAATATGACCAAAATACTCCGTGACAAAATTACCATCCAAGCCAATCGCCTCACACGATAGCGTATAACGATACGATCTTATTGTGCTGATTCCCATCTTCGAGAAAATTTTTAGCAGCCCTTTATCGATAGACGAAATGTAATTTCTGATCGCTTCTTGCAAGCCCATTGGGAAAAGCGATTCGGAACGCCTCACTTCCGACGCTATCGTTTCCATTGCCAGATACGGGCAAACCGCATCAATTCCACACGTAATCAACATGGCAAAATGATGTACCTGACGCGGTTCAGCGGATTCGAGAATGATTCCGACTTTGCCGCGTAAACCTTTGTTCATCAAATAACGTCCAAGTCCGCTCGCAACCAAAAGACCCGGAATCGCGGCGCGTTCCGAGCTGCATTTTTTGTCGCTCAAAACTAAAATTCCGACTCCGTTTTTGATTGCATCCTCTGCTTCTTGACAGACTCGGTTCATTGCGTTGCGCATTCCTTGCGGAGTCAATTCTTCAAATGTTGTATCAATTCTTATTGTCTTGAGAGCGGGTTCCTTGATCTCGAAAATTTGCTGCAAATCGAGCGGCGTGAGAATTGGCGTTCTGATTTTTAACGTATGCGCATGAGACGGAAACTCCGTGAGCGGCGAACCAAGCGGACCGACAAACGACGTTAAACTCATCAACAATTTTTCACGAATCGGATCAATCGGCGGATTGGTTACCTGTGCGAAACGTTGCTTGAAATAGTCAAACAACAATTCAGGCTTGTCAGACAAAACGGCAAGAGGAACATCAAATCCCATTGACCCAATCGCCTCCGCGCCGGTCTCAAACATTGGACGAATCACGATATTGATTTCTTCACGCGTGTAACCTACATTCCGTTGCAATTTGATCAACTCCGCCGCGTCCGTCAACATTGCGTCAACAGCACCGGCTCGGCTCAACTCCACCTTGTTCGCATCAACCCAACGTCGATACGGTCGGCTTCGCGTTATCTTCGCTTTGATTTCGTCGTTGCCGATAATCCTTTTTTGATCCGTGTCAACCAGAATCATTCTGCCCGGTGAAACATTCCCCTTTTGCACAACATCCGAAGGATCAAGCGGCAAAACACCAGCTTCGGAAGCCAAAATAAATCGATCATTTTTTGTAACGGAAAATCGAGCCGGACGTAGACCGTTGCGGTCAACAATACTCCCCGCAACATGCCCGTCGCTGAATGCCATTGCCGCCGGACCGTCCCATGGTTCCATGAATGTTGCGTGATATTCAAAGAATCCGCGATGATCTTTGCCCAGTGAATATTTGTCGCCCCACGCTTCGGGAATCATCATCAAAATCGCATGTGCTAATCGCCTCCCCGACAACGACAATAACTCAAACATGTTGTCAAAGAGAGCCGAATCACTCGCGTCAAGATCGTTGAATATTGGCAAAATTTTATCAATATCTTCGCCCCAAACAGTCTCGTTTCGCGAACGTAAACCGTTCAATATTTCTTGCATTACCCGCCGTCGGTCGACGTTGCCGCGAATCGTATTTATTTCTCCGTTGTGGCACATCATTCGCAATGGTTGCGCGAGAGTCCAATTTGGAAAAGTGTTTGTGCTGTAGCGTTGGTGAACGACGGCGATTGCCGATTCCATATCGGTCTCAATTAAGTCGGGATAGAATCGCGTGAGTTGTTCGGCGATCATCATCCCTTTATAAACGAGAGTGCGTGATGAGAGTGAGTTGATGTAAAATTCATCTTTGCCGTCGAGGTTGCTTTCGTGTACTTTCTTCTCTGCCAATCGGCGAATAACGTACAACTTTCTTTCAAATTCTATTTCACCGAAATCTGGAGTTGCGTTGAGTGGTTTTGAGATGAAGATTTGTTTAACTGTTGGGCAAATTTTTTGTGCGGTTGATCCGACGGCGTTTTTTTTGGTTGGAACATTTCGTATGCCGAGCAGTTTGCAATTATTCTCTTCGATGGTGTTTATTAGGATATTTAGGAAGGTTTCGGCGTTTTGATTTTGTGGCAGGAACAACATAGCGACGGCGTATTGACCTTCGTTGGGCAATGATTTTATACCGATTTGTGAGGTGCGTTGACGAAAGAATTTGTCTGGCATTTGTATTAGGATTCCTGCGCCGTCACCGGTTTCGGGGTCGCTTCCGACTGCGCCGCGGTGTACGATATTGTTTAGGATAACGATTCCGTCGCGAACGATGTCGTGTGATTTGTTTCCTTGAATATCGGCAGCCAAACCGATTCCGCAAGAATCATGTTCCTCTGTCGGTTCGTAAAGTCCGTTCTTTTGAGAAAGGTGCTTCAGCCCTTTTTTATCCGCAAATTCACGCAGATTTTCGTCAATAGCCGTTTGAAAATAAGTCATGTTTGAAAGGGGTAAAATGGTTAGGTTTTTTATTGTTTATTGTTGCACGATTATTGTTGTACGATTATCGCAGTTATCGTATCTGCACACATAAATCAACAGTTTATTACTAAAAATAGAAATTATGTAAATTTCCTGATTATTTCGGATTTTGTGGGGGTGTTACATTGTGTTTTTTATTCGCAGTATCAACGCCCTGAAAGTAGAGACGCAATGCATTGCGTCTCTACATTAGCGTAGGGCAACGCC
>JAISQS010000426.1 GCA_031274045.1 Planctomycetaceae bacterium
CGGCTTGCGCCGACGTAACCGCCTGGCAGTCGGTTACCCACCTTACGTTGTTACCTACCTTACTTTTTGGCTATCTTACGCAACCGCCTAACGTCATTTTTATGACCGCCGGAAGTATAAATAGAAGTTTTTTGTTGTTCTGATTCGCTGGCGGTATTTTGGGTTGACTGGGAAGTTTTTTTGTAACGTGCTAGTTATCTTGAAAAGCGCGGTTAAATTGACCGAATAAATCTGTACGTCGTGTTGGTTTGAATTTTCGGTTTTTGTGATTTTGGGTTGGTGATTTTATGTTTTGGTTTGGTTTGGTTGAGTGATGTTTTGGTTTGGTGGTGTGTATTTGTTAAATTTTTGAAATAGAATTTTTTGGCGGAATAAAATTATGGGACTTGGCTTAACATCGGCAATTCATACGGCGCAAACAGGAATGGGCGCGGCTGAAAAAACAATCAACGTTTCCGGTAACAACCTCGCGAACGCTAACACGTGGGGCTACAAATCCGAACGCGCAGACTTCGCTTCATTCTTGTCCTACACCTACAACTACGGTTATAGCTCCGGTCAAACTTACACCGCCGGCTCGAATCCATTGCAGATCGGCATGGGAGTCGAACTCGCCTCCGTGACAACAGATTACTCACAAGGCTCCTTCAAAGAAGGAATGACAAACTCCGATATCGCCATCAATGGCAACGGATTCCTAATCGTAAGAGATACCGCAAACATCGATTCAAGCCGCCCAAACTACTACACCAGAAACGGAGCTTTGAAACTCAACGGAGCTTACGATCTTGTCACAAATACCGGCATGTACGTCATGGGATACGGCATCGACGATCAATTTCGCATCCAATCCGGTCAACTGTCAACGTTGAAAATTCCGATTGGCGAAATGCACATTGCCCAAGAAACATCGGAGATCAGACTTGAAGGAATCCTGAACGCACTCGGCGACAACGCAACACAAGGAACCGTACTACGAACAAAACCAATGACCGACTTGTCGAAATCATCCCCAGAATCAAACACCGGAACAATACAACAAGTCCCACAACCAAACACCGACGGTCTCACAAATATCACCGGCTCAAACACTCCGGCAGGTGCAATTGATGAAGGAAAATATCTTTATCGGTTTACATTCGTTGATTCGAGTGGTATTGAGTCTGATTATTCTGCGCCCTTGCAAGCGGAAGTTGCGTCGGGTCAAAATTCATTGACGATTGATAATCTTCCCATGATTCCCGCCGACTATTCCGCAATAAGAATTTATCGGGCGACCGAACCGAGCGATCCGTCAAGTAAACCGCCGTATTATCTTGTTGATCAGTTACCGGCATCTGCCGCGTCGAGCTATACGGACACGACATCGAACGCTGATTTAGCCGCAAAACCTACATTGAGCGAGAGCCGCTTAAACGGGAGTTATGATTATTACGTTACGTTTTTTGACGCGGCAGGCAACGAAAGCCGACCGGTAACTTTGGCTGATTCCGTCAACATAAACAGCGGACAATTACTCTTGACCGATTTGCCCGTCGATCAATCCGGCACATGGATCGGAAGACGAATATACAGAAACACACAAGCCGACCCAACAACATTCAACCTCGTCGGAGAAATACGCAACATGGAATCAGACACAGGAGTGATTGATCGTTTGTCCGACGCAAATTTGACGGACGGGACGCATCTTGAAATGAGCGAATCAGGGCGCGGAACATCACAAATCACAGACTCAACAAAATTGCTGGATGTCGGCAAATTTGACGACGGCGAATTCGTCCGCGCGTTCGAGGAAGGTACTTTGACCTTAACGCCGACAAAAGGAGGTCTCGCCCTAAAAAACGCAACAATGAATATCACCGCCGAAACAACTGTCGGCGATTACTTGCAATTCTTAAACGAATCCTACGGCATACGCAACATCGCAGACGGCATCCCAGCCGATCAAGGCGAAATCGGAAAATTGATCAACGGAGGAGTTCAAGGCGCATACGTTTTAGACGGCTCATTGTTTTTGCTGGGCAATGCAGGAACGCAAAACGAGCTGGAATTGCAGTCGGTCGATATGCGTCAACAAAATCTAATCGATTTGGGATGGGTCGAAATTCAACAAAGCAAAGGCGAAAGTGTGTCAAGTGATTTGCAAGTTTTTGATTCGTTGGGCGCGCCGGTGAGCGTCCGAATGACAATGGTACTCGAATCAAAAAACAACACCGAAACAGTCTACCGATGGTACGCCGATTCACCGGACAACCAACCAACAGACGGAGCCGCCATCGCAACCGGAACAGGACTTTTGAAGTTCGATCAAAACGGTAGATTATTTAGCGCAACGAATACAACAATTGCCGTAGAACGTACAAGTATAGCGTCAAGTAGTCCGTTGGATTTCGATTTTCAGGTTAATCTTGACGGCGTGATGGCGTTGGCAGCAAACATGCCGGAGATAACACAAACATACCAAGACGGAGCAGGTGCCGGTCTGTTGTACGATTACAATATCCTTGAAGACGGCACAATCATGGGCGTATTCTCAAGCGGCGTAGAACGACCGCTTGGGCAAATACCGCTGGCGACTTTTGCAAATCAGGAAGGATTGTACAAAGCCGGTGAAAGCCTATACCAACAAAGCACAAATTCCGGCGACGCACAAATAAAAACCGCAGGAACAGACGGAATCGGAACAATACGAGGACGAAGTCTGGAACTGTCAAACACAGACATCGGACAAGAAATCGTCGATATGATCCTCGCATCAGCCATGTACCGCGCAAACGCAAAAATCATGACAACATCAAACGAAATGTACGACGCATTATTGAGAATAAATTGATGATATATACCTTGTACACGTGAAATTTCCTTTTTTATCAAGTCATCGAGCAATTTGCACAACCAATATCGAGTCTTAACTCATTCGCGTCGTGCGATCAATTTCCCCTCCCTTAATAACAATACGACTCCCCGCCACGCGCCCTTATCCCCTTATTGCTTGAGTAGAGACGCAATGCATTGCGTCTGTACATTACGCGCCCTTATCCCCTTATTGTTTGAGTAGAGACGCAACGCATTGCGTCTCTACTTTCGATTTCGAATCGCCAAAAGGCAAAGCACATCGCTACATTGGATTCAATTCGCCTCAAATTTGATCGTGGACTTTATGCTTAACGAATAAGGGGATAAGGGCGCGTGGCTGGGTGACTCATTGGTTATTAAGGGATGGGGAAGTTGGTCACCA
>JAISQS010000486.1 GCA_031274045.1 Planctomycetaceae bacterium
ATTGGTTATTAAGGGATGGGGAAGTTGGTCACCAGTCACGAATTGGCAAAGACTCATTGCCGGTAACAATATCATTTTGATTGCGATAGTGAAGGGAATTTTCAAGTGTAAAAAGTATACATCAACACAAAAAGAATAAGATAATGGATCAACTCGCAATAGAATTTTCCTGAATCTTATTTTTTGTTGATTTGGTTTGTGATGTTGTCGTTAGTATAGTGGAGAATTATTTTGGTTGCCTCCCCCCTGTTAAATATTTTTTGTGTTACTATAATGTTCGCCGAGTTTGCTGGAAGTGGTACTACGTTTCGTGCGTAGGTTTTTTGCTAAGATTACAATTTGACCAGCGTGCTGTTTTTGTCAAGGTTCATCTGCAAGAATCTTTTTCAGTGCGACAGGGTTCTTTGACCAATTATACGCAACGTACTATAAAAATTCGTTGATTCCAAAACGTAAACGCAGGTGTGTGATTCCGCGAACGTGAACGAATATTGCGAATATTAAAGTGCGGGCAGTTTAGAAACCAGTAGATATATTAACCTTCTAACTTTCCAATTTACAGGAGAAATCGATGAGTTTGGATTTGAGTGTTTACGGTATTAACGTAAAAGATGTTGTTCGTAATGGTGCGCCGGCGTTGCTTTATGAGGATGGTATTCTTCAAAAGGACGCGGAGATTTCGTCCGCAGGTGCTTTGATAAATAAGTCCGGCGAAAAGACCGGTCGAAGCCCTAAAGATAAACGAGTTGCCAAAGAAGCCGAGAGCGAAAATGACGTTTGGTGGGGGTCAATAAACATCCCGATAACGCCGACGGATTTTGAGCAAAATAAGAAGCGTGCGATTGAGTTTCTTAACTCGCGTAAGAAGTTGTATGTTGTTGATGCTTTTGCTGGTTGGGACAAGGCGAATCGTATAAAGATACGAGTTATTTGTTGCCGTCCGTATCATGCGTTATTCATGTACAACATGTTGATTCGTCCGACGGCGGATGAGTTGAAGGATTTTGGCACGCCGGATTATGTGATTTTCAATGCGGGTCAACAACTGGCGGATCCGGCGTTGGAATCGGTCAAGAGTAAGACTTGTGTTGCGCTCTCTTTCAAGAAAGGCGAGTTTGTAATTTTGGGTACGGAGTATGCGGGCGAGATGAAGAAAGGGGTGTTCACGATAATGAATTACCTCATGCCGAAAAAAGGTTTCCCGTCAATGCATTGTTCCGCCAATGAAGGTCAAAGCGGCGATGTTTCGCTCTTTTTCGGTCTTTCAGGTACAGGTAAAACGACGCTGTCAACAGAGCCGAACCGTAAGTTGATTGGTGATGATGAGCATTACTGGACAAATGACGGTATCGCGAATATTGAGGGTGGTTGTTATGCCAAATGTATCAATCTCTCCCCGAAAAATGAGCCGGAGATTTTCAGTGCGATCAGATTTGGTACGGTGCTTGAGAATGTTGGTTATTGTCCGGTGAGTCGTGAAGTTGATTTTGCGGATCAGTCGATTACGGAGAATACGCGTGCGTCGTATCCGATTGAGTTTATTGATAATCGCAAAACTCCGTGTGTCGGCGGTCATCCGAAGAATGTTATATTCCTTTCGTGTGATGCGTTTGGTGTGTTGCCTCCGGTTAGTGAGTTGACACCGGAACAAGCGATGTATCATTACATCAGCGGATACACCGCGAAAGTTGCGGGAACAGAGCAAGGCGTGACCGAGCCGGAAGCGACTTTCTCCGCATGTTTTGGAGGTCCGTTCCTTGTGTGGCATCCGTCAAAGTACGCGGAATTGCTGGCGGCTAATTTGAAAAAGTATGGTGTCAAAGTATGGTTGGTGAACACAGGTTGGAGCGGCGGCGGCTATGGTGTCGGCAGCAGATTGTCAATCAAGTACACGCGATCAATTATTGACGGAATACATAGCGGCGAATTGGCAAAAGCGAGTAAGATAACCGATCCGGTTTTCGGATTGGCGATACCGACAACTTGCCCAAACGTACCGGCAGAAATCCTCAATCCAAGAAATGTCTGGAAAGATAAAGATGCCTACGACAAAAAAGCTCTTCATCTTGCAGGATTGTTCAAAAAGAATTTCGCAAAATACGAAGCAAACTCCTCAAAAGAAATCATCAACGCCGGTCCGCTAAAATACAGCGAATAATAAACGAATCGAATTTGCGAGAGTCGAATCTGCAAAAGTAGAGTTGCTAAAATTCAGATAACAATTCAAGCAACCAACAAAACGGAGTCCCACAAAGAGAAGCTGAACTTCTCTTTGTGAACTCCGTTTTTTTTGTGGTACACGTATCAGATGCCGCGTTGGATTCAGCCGACAATTGCCGCGAAGCGGCGCGGACAGGAACGCGGGTATCCCGCCCTTGCTATACCACACATCTTTCGATATCTTATTTTTTTAGAGAATACGGAATAAACAAAATATGCGAAACAAACGAAATTTTACCATCAACTCTTTTCGTTTATTCCGTATTTTTCGTATGGTTCGTATTC
>JAISQS010000613.1 GCA_031274045.1 Planctomycetaceae bacterium
TTTTGGTTTTGGGCGATAGAAATTCCGGTGTGTGTTGGCGATCCAGTTGTCGGCTTGCGCCGACAACGTAAGGTAGCCAACCGACCGCTGGGCGGTTGTGTTTTCGGCGAGCGGAGCAAGCCGAAAACAGAGGGGGCGGAAAACGTGTTGGTATTTTCATTGCCCAAAACAACACGTGTCGGTGTTGTAGGGGCGAGGCTTGCCCTCGTCCCAATGGAGCGGAAAACGCATCGGCAAAACCAAACCGCTCAAAACGTAGGGTGTGTTGGTTTTGCCGATGCGTGTTGGCGATCCAGTTGTCGGCGAGCGATAATGATTTACTGGCGACGCAACCGCCCGGCGGTCGGTTACCCACCTTACGTTTGCCGACACGTTTTGGCATTCAGTTCAAACTTGTTTGGTGCTATTACGCACAGAGGCGGGCGGGACGCCCGCGTTCCAGTCCTTCGCCGCTTCGCGGCTATTGTTGTCGGTGCAATTAGCGCAACGAATAACCTTGACGTTTCCGTTCCGTTAGTACGGCGAGTACGCCGCACCAACGGAAAGAAAACGTATCAGCTAAACGTAAACCGTCCCCGTTGGCACTGCCGACAATTACCGTATTGTGCGGTGTAACGTTTTCATCGTTTGCGTTCAACTACGATGTCGCCTTCGCCGGATCCACCTTTACCTTTTTCTTCTCCGCCATCGTCTTTTTCATCTATTCCGAATGAGTAGAGAATGTATCCGGTATCGGTTTTTTTGTACGTGAATTTGTTGTCGGTACTCAACTGGTCAATTGGAATTTTGTCTAAATATTTCGGTGTAATTGTGTCAAGCGAATTTGGATAATTGCCGTTATCATGTTGATATAATTCCAAAGCGGACGAAACGTAAAACATATTATGAATTGTTACGATTTCCTTTTCTCGTTTCGCGTAACGTGAAAAAACACCTGCGTAGCCGTATTTGTTAAAAACTATGTCGGCGAATACCTGCGAACGAATCTGTATAAACGGCGTTAATGAAATCACTCGTAAATCGAAAATTTGCTCGTGTGTAGCTTTCGCTTCTTCATAATGTTCCTGCAAAAGTTCCCAACGTTTCTGAATATCTTTTTCTTTTGCGATAGATTCCAATGAACGCCATCGGAACAAACCGCGTCTTGCCGCATAATTGAAATCAACCGGTAACTCCAGCAATATTTGGATATATGATTGGTATATCGCTTTGTCTCTATATCTAAGAATAAATCCACCGCCATTGAGATTTTCATAGGCAGTATCGCCCTTCAAAAATTCATATTTGAGCGGAGATAAGATTGTCTCAAGATATACCAATTTCTCAAATTGAATAACTTTTTCAAATGTATCCTCGTGTTTGGGAAGCGAATCAAATTCTTTTATTAGTTGGTGTATTTGATCGGAGTTTAGATTACCATTAGCCAAAATTACTTGTAACGATTTCATTCCGACAGCCTCCATTGCAAATGACGAAAGATGCTCATAAGACGTGTAATGATTTTTATAATGTCTGGCAAGACGAATAATTGTGAAGGCATCATCCAACGCACCAGCAACATCATTTTCACCAAGCCGTTTGCCAATACGAATTACCAAGTCACCGTAAGCCGCACTCACCGCGCCTAGATCAGGATGCCATAATGGCTTTAAGCTACCATTGTGAGATCGATAACAAACCCATATCGATTTTTTGGCGGCAAAAGAAAAAAGGTCAAGAGCCTCAGCCGATTTGTCAAGCAGTTCTGCAACTTCAGGATTATCCTCAGTACGCCACGGTTTTGATCCCAATTCTTTCAGCATTTTGAATAGTTTCTCTCGGTTTTCCAATGTATCTTGTTTAGTATCCTTTCGCATTCTTTCATTATAAAATTCATAAACTGATGTATATTCTTTCGGCTTTTTGGTAGGGTCAATTGACATCGCTTTGCAAAGAGGAACCCACGTGTCTTTGTACCACTTTCCGTATTTATTATCCGCCGGCAAATCTTCCCATGCAACCGTTTTCATCATTTCACGCTTGTCAAAAACATACGGACCGAACGCTTCAAGAACCAAACGATAGCCGTTATCTTCGGGGTTTTTAAGTTGTGCGTTATTCATTTCCAAATAAGCCGCCAAATAATCCGGCAAACCCTCCGGTGTCAAATGCTCCGTCACAAACGTCGTCTCCGGCGATACAACAAGACGCGACGGCACAAAACAGAAATAAAACATCACCACAAAAAAAACAAGAAACAACACAGACACAAACAACAACCGCCGCGAAAACCACGAACGCTTTTTGACTCCAACTACTAAATCCTCTTTGTTCAATTCATTTCCCATAATTCACCCAAAAAATTTGTTAATGCAAAATTCTCAATTTGACGCGAAGCAGCGACAACTGGAACACGGGCGGGTATGCCTTGTTATACCACCGCATCTTTTGAGATGTTTTTTTTGAGAATACGAAACATTACGAAAATAATTTTTTTAACGCGAAACACGCTAAAAAACGAAATTCGCGAAAGTGATTTTTCTGCGTTTATTCAAATTTTTAGTGTTTATTAAAATTTCGCGTATTTCGTATTTTCGTGTATTTCGCGTTAAAAATAGTTTTTTAGAAATTACTTTTCGTTTATTTCGTATTCTACGGAAGGACAAGATGTCGAAAGTTGTGCGGCACAACAAGAACAACATCCAACGAAACAAATTCACGCCCGCCGCAATTACGCGGCAAGCGAATGATCTTGATTCTGTCGGATTTTGTTGTTTACTTCTTTTTTGCTGGGGCGGCGGCTTTGGCAGGGGCGGCTTTTGCGGCACCGGCTTTGGCTGCGCCGGCTTTTGCGGCACCAGCTTTGGCGGCTGGTGTTGCGGTCGCGGCTGCGGCATCGGCTCCCTCTTCCTCGCCCTTCTTTTTCTTCTTTTTCTTCACAATAACACGATACACCCGGACTTTTGAAAGACCGAACGGACCATCATCTTCTTTCCAACGATCCTGTTGCAAAAGACGTTCAATACGCTCCGCTCTAGTCAAAACATTACGAGCCCGAACAATACCCTTTTTTGTACGTAAACTCTTATCAATCGTCATAACTCTCTCTCCAAATGAACCCTCATCGATCAAAAAAACAAATTGACCAACAAAAGAATCCAGAAATTTAATCTTTATTTAATCTTTAATGTGTAAATTTTTCTTGCCCGAAACGGCTACCGCAATATTGCCAACCAATACCGCACAATACCGCACACAAAACAGCTAATCACCATCACTCCTGCCCAACCAAAAGAGCGGGCAAGTTTACCACGCATCCACATTTCGACAAGGGGGACATGAATAATAACGTTGAGATTTTATGCGTTCACAAATAATTCGCAGGAAGTTAATTCACAAGCATTATATCAGCGAGATATTCGCTCTAATCAACCTTATTTATAACCCTAAAACGTATTTTTGCACGCAGATAACAGATTTTAAAGATATTCACAGATAAGAACAGGCATTTATAAAAAAATCTGCGCAAATCCTGATAATCCGTCATCTGCGTGCTAAAAAAGGTTTGTTGTACTACCGCGTCGCCAATTTGCACTGATGTATTACCTATTTTCTTTTTTTATAAAGAGGTTATTATTTTCCGCTCGTTTTTTTGTGGTGGTGATTTTGTGTCGGGGTTGTGGTGTATTTGATTCGGCATGAAATTTTTTTGATTTTTAATTTTAACAATAGGTTGGTCAAATGTTGGCGGAGATAATTTCTAACGGTGACGAAATTACGTCGGGGAAGATTGTTGATACAAATTCACAATTGCTCAGTGCGGAGTTGTTGGAGCTTGGTATTCGGACGGGTTATCATACGACTGTTGGTGATGATCGTGATGCGATGTTAGATGTGCTTCGCATTGCCGCAAGCCGCGTCGATTTGATTATCTGGACGGGCGGTCTCGGTCCGACGGCAGATGATTTGACCCGACAAGTTATCGCCGAATTTGCAAATGTTCCGCTCGTCTTGAACGAAGATTCTTTGAAATATATCAAATCACTATTTGCCAAACGCGGCTACGAAATGCCCGAATCAAATAAAATCCAAGCTCTACAACCAAAAAACGCAACACCAATTCATAACCCGCAAGGAACCGCTCCCGGCATAGATATAATAGTAAAAAAACAGAATAACACCCAAACACAAACAGACCACAAAACAAACAAAACAAAAACAGAACCACAAATCAACGACTTCAAAAACCACGTCCGAATTATGGCATTTCCGGGAGTACCGGCAGAATTAAAAGAAATGTGGAATCTGTCCGCAAAAAACTCCATCAACAACATGATACTCAAATTCGCAGGACAAAAAAATGTTATCCGAACACACTCAATTCATTGCTTCGGACGCGGCGAAACCGCTATCGAGGAAATGTTGCCGGACATCATCAACCGAAACCACACACCGCGCGTCGGAATCACCGCATCACAAGGAACGATAACCTTGAGAATCCTCGCCGAAGCTGATAACGAAGAAAATTGCCGGAAGCAAATCACAACTATCGCAAATTTGATCCATGAGAAGTTGGGCGAATTGATCTACGGAGAAAACGATGACCGCTTGCAAGATATAATTTGCCGTCAACTTAATCGGGCAAAAAAAAGTGTTGCCGTAATCGAAACCGGAACACGAGGGAAATTGACACAAGCAATCACCGACTCAAAAGAATCTCAAAATTGCTTCAAAGGCGGAATCATACTAGCCCCAAACGAAACTCAATCCGCCAACAACGAGATCGAGTCTTACCAAAATTTATTCAAAACAGATTACATCATCTCAATCGGAAACTACACCAAAGAAAACACACCACCAAAAAAACAGATAACAAAAATCACCATCCTCGAAAAAGATCAAAACAATAACCTCAACATCAAAACACAAGAAGATTTCAACTTTGCCGGTCACTCAGACATCAAAGACGATATGCACGTCAAATTTACCCTAAACCTCTTCCGAAAATTTCTACAATAAATCACATGAAGTTAATGGAAGGTTAAGGGAAGAATAGAATATTGTCAACAGATTTATACAGATTAGTTTTTTTAGCACGCAGATAACGCAGATTGTCGGGATTTACGCGGATTTTTGTTATAGATGTTGATATACTTTTATCTGCTAATCTGCTATCTGCTAATTTTCTATCTGCGAATATCCTTCAAATCCGGCGTTATCTGCGTGCTAAAATACGTTTTGGCAAATCTGTTCTTGTCTGCTGTGAAGAGAGATTCTTTTCCAATGCGCCTCTTTTGACAAAATACCAAAAATCAACGTCACCACCAAAAAAACAAACGCAATAAGTGTGAGCATTGCCAACTGTTTTCCCTCCGACCGAAAAATCCGCAACGGCAAAATACCGGAAAATACAAACAAAAAAACAAACGTCACAACCGTCCCAATAACAAGCGGATCAAATAACATGACAAAATTCGGCGATTGCAAATGAGGCTGTAACATGCAACCACAGAATATTGATGACGCGAGAATGAATGTTGACGCGCCGAGTGCTTTTCGGCAGAGTGAAGCCGACCATTCTATTGTCGGTAATTTGAGCAATGTTCCCGTCGGGCGTTTGTGCCGCAACCGCCAATCTTGAAATAGATAAAGAAGCCCCGCAACAAAACCAATAGAAATACTCAATGTTGCCGCGAAAAATGTTATTGCATGAAACATTTTCAAGAATGGCGGATTGCAGACAACTAACCCCGCCGTCGGTTCATTCGGCGTAATATAAGAAATCACACCGCCGCACACCATTGCAAACAAAACTATCGGCAAAAAAAACAGACCAAACGGTATGCCGCGATGATAACAAATAAGATAAAGATAAACGAGAACAAGACCCCACGCCGTCATAAAAAAATATGTCTCGGCTCCATTGATGTTTCCGGTTGCCGCGACGTGGCGGTAGTAGAGAAAAATCGTATGCACCGCAAAACCAATCAAAACAAAAATAACCGCAAAAAAATTCCTAACAGCTCCCCTGAAAAAAAATCGGGACAACTCCAATACAAACGCGATTGCATAACCTATAACCGAATAAACTCCCATCTCGATCATGTTTACACTCAATAAAAAATTGTGTTTGAACCTTTTTAAGCTGCTTGTATCTGAAGCTTCATTGCGTTCACAAAAAAACCGCATTCATGCTTTTGTGTCAACGGTGTTTATTGTACGTTATATCTATTTATTTTTCTGATTCGTTTTGTGTCATCCAATCCGGTACTCGTTGTATTTTTCCTTCTTTGTTTACGAATGCGAGAGTGATGTGTCCTGTTGCGAGTAGTTCGTTTCCGCGTAGGATTTTGTGTTCGTATTCGAGTTTTGCTTTTGAGATATGTATTATTGTTGTTCGTATGGTCAAGAGGTCGTCGTATTTTGCCGGTTTGTGGTAAGAACAATCCGCCTTAGCCACAACAGCAAATATCCCCGACTCCTCAATCTCACGATAACTGTAACCATAACTACGCAACAACTCCGTGCGACCCACCTCAAAAAACGTAAAATAATTACCATGATAAAGAACCCCCATCTGATCGGTCTCCTTGTACCGAACGCGGACTTGAGTTTCATGCGTAACTCCCATTTGATAACCTCTCTAATCTAACGCGACTATATATACTATGTATACTGTTGATATTTTGAAAACGATAATTGCAAAGATAATTGCAAAACATACATCAAAGCCGGATATTCGGATATTTATCGCGGCTCTGGTGTATGTTGCGGAATTTTAATGGCATCCGCAACCCGGGCAACCTGCTCCTTTGGGGAAATTCGGATTTTCGATTGTGAAGCCGCTGGCGTGCGGCGACATAACAAAATCTATTTTTGTGCCGTCAAGATGCGGATCATACTTTCGTTCGGTTGCGACAATTATTTCGCCGAAGTTGTATTGTGTATCGATTGCGGGGTTATATTTTGTGTCGAAGTTGAGTGCGTATTGCATTCCGCTGCAACCGCCGCCGAGTATGCTGATCCGTAGGAAAGAGTCGTTGCCTAGTTCTTGATCTCTTTTAATTTTGCTTATCTCGTCTGATGCGGATTGGGTCAAATTTATTGACATAATATTTTCTCCTTTATCCAAAATTATAGTGTTGTGTTAAACCGACGCTGATATTTGCTGCCGATTTTATCCATTTAGTAAACTGCTCGCAACACGCAACCGAAACCACATTCGGATACGGTCAACCCGACAAGCAGAATCTCAAAACGTCCACAAGTATACTCTCTTTCAATCTCATGTACACACTATCGACTCTTTATTATTGTCATACTCAAACAGACAACAACATCACGAAGTTTTGGCATCACACAAGCAAAGATGCTCACGCGATTCGTTAGCGGCGGGGGCTTGTCTACGTTATACCACAATAAGTTCGTCGCGAAGCGGCGCGGACTGGAACGCGGGTGTCCCGCCTCGTTATACCACATAAGATTCGTCGCGAAGCGGCGACGGACTGGAACGCGGGCGTCCCGCCCTTATTATACCACACATCTTTTCTGGACTATCATTTATTTTTACGTTGATACCATGTATCGTTGTACTTGCGTGTTCGGTTTGGATTGGAACAACACCGGAGGTGTTGAACATTGATAACCCCG
>JAISQS010000642.1 GCA_031274045.1 Planctomycetaceae bacterium
TAGCCCCGAAGGGGCGACAAGCATTAGCACGGGGCATCGCCCCGTGAATCGGAATCGCAATATAATCCAGCCCTGTAAGGGCGCAAGCCGTTAGACGCTTCATTGCTTTCGCCCTTACAGGGCTAAAATTTTATTATCACAACTCACGGGGCGATGCCCCGTGCTAATGCTGAAGCCCTTTCAGGGCGTTAAATCAATAAATTCATACACCAAAAAAATGAAATCGGTTAAATTACAGTAGTATTATGTTCACTGCCTAATGCCTTCCTGCCCAACGCCTCACCTGTCTAACGTCATTTTTATGACCGCCGGAAGTAATATATCAGCGAAATATCTGATCTAACCGACCTTATTTATAACCTTATTTTTCCTAACAAAACAACCTTAGTAGCCCGTGAATCTCCCACAAACATAACCTTATTACCTTATCATTTCCAATCCGTTCTATGTTTTCGCGTTGTTACATTCCGTTAGGAATGTATCGCTCGGTAGAAAAGGAAGCCCCAGCCGAGTCTTCGCATTCCGCAGGAATGCCCCCCCGTGACTTGCCCAATGGCGGCATTCCTACGGAATGCTAGTTTGCGCGAGAACATCATTTTCTACCGAGCGATGCAAGCCTACGGCTTGCAAAACATGATATTACAATGTGAATTATGAACTGTGGACTGTGAATTATGAATGGATACTAAGGTTGTTTTTGTAAAAAAATAAGGTTGTAAAGTAAGGTTTGTTTTACTTACAGCGTTGAGGCATTTCACTGATATATTACGATATATTTTGGCGTAGTCCTCTGTTTGTTGTTTTTTGATATACTTTTTGCCGTTTAGAGATTTCGTGTTAAAAAACCGGAGACGGATTTTTATTGTGTTGTGTTGTGCTGGTGTTGTTGTGTATGTGATGTATTTTTTTTGAAAAATTATTTGAACGTGATTCCTGAAGTTAAGGGAGAGGATAATTTATTGTGAGTAAATCTGTAGGGAAGTCTTTGTCGGCAGTGGTTCCTTGGTATAAGAATGGTCTTAAATTTGGTTGTCAGAGTTGTGGTTGTTGTTGCGGCGGCGGACCGGGGTTTGTTTGGATTACGCAAGATGAGATTGTTCGTCTCGCGAATCGGATGGGAATATCAGCGGAACTTTTTGAAAAAATTTTCGTTTGGCAAGTCAACGGAACACGCCTAAGTCTGAAAGAATATCCAAACGGAGATTGCGTGCTTTTGGATGAGAAGACCAAAAAATGCAAGTTCTACGAAGAACGACCAATCCAATGCAAAACATGGCCCTTTTGGTCACAGAATATTCGACAAAAACAATCTTGGGACGCTATCGCTGAAGATTGCCCCGGCTGCAACAAAGGCAGACTATATACACTAGACGAAATCAAAAACCAAAAAAACCGCATAGAATTGTGACAAACGAGACAATTATGACAAAGACTCTTTGTAATATATCAGCTACCTTAACCTTTTTTAGCACGCAGATAACGCAGATTTTAAAGATGTTCGCAGATAAAGAAGAACAGGCGTTTATAAAAAAATCTGCGCAAATCCTGATAATCAGTGCCATCTGCGTGTCAAAAAAGAGAAACGCTGAACGGTCGGTCAGCGAGTACGCCGACGCTATTCACCAAGAAAGCCCGGCGGTCGGTTGCGTCGGCGTACCCGCCGACAGCGGGATCGCCAAAACGCATCGACAAAACCAAACCGCTCCCGTTGGCGTAGCCGACCATTGCCGCGAAGCGGCGCAGGACTGGAACGCGGGTGTCCCGCCCGCCTAAGTGCGTTAGGCAACCAAACAAGTTTGGAAGGAACGCCAAGACGTATTGGAGTAATTATGAGTGCGGAATTCGGAATTCGGAATTAAAGATACTGCTCCTAATTCCGCATTCCGCATTCCGCATTCCGAATTACGCATTCCGCATTCCGCATTCCGAATTACGCACAGAGGCGGGCGGGACGCCCGCGTTCCAGTCCGCGCCGCTTCGCGGCTATTGTCGGGAAAATGTCACTCGTTTCATTTCATTATTTTTGTGATATATTTTGCGAAAGTTTGACAGTGCCTTGTGGGCATTGACAAAAACAACACAAAAAAAATACTTTAACCACTTTTAAAAAACAATCGTAACAAAATGATAGACGAATTGTCAGAAGAAATTTCTAATGCAATCAAAGGACATAACATTAGGAAAGTTAAATTATTAGTTGAAAATGGATTTGATGTCAACGCATACATGGAAGGAGAAACTCCTTTGTGCCTCGCTATAAAACATTACGATGAGGATATTGCTAATTATCTTATTTCAAAAGGTGCCGACGTAAACGCAGATTGTGCAGACGGCTGGACACCGCTTCATATAGCCGCAGAAAACGGACATGTTGATATACTTAACACACTTATCTCACACGGCGCAAATATCAACGCCCAAAAAGACGACAACAGAACCCCGCTTCATTGTGCAGCAAGTAAAGAATTTATTGATATTGATAGGGATACTGCTTCTATTTTAAATCACTTCATCAGTGGCATCGGCACAAAAGCAAAAAGTACGAGTAATAACAATATAGGAAAAATTTTAGGCATTATTACGAAGGGCAATTTTTCTTGTGCTGATAGTCTTGTTTCGCACGGTGCAGACGTTAATGCCGTCGATAAAAACGGAATCACTCCGCTACACATAGCCGCATTTTGCGACAATGTCCCAATTTTGGAAACTCTTCTTTCACACGGAGCCAACGTCAACGCTGTCTGTAACAAAGGTATGACACCAATTCATTATGCTGCGTTGTTCGGAGGAGTTGAGACGATAGAGACTCTTATCGAACACGGTGCAAATGCTAATGTCATGGATGATGCCGGTAGTACGCCGGTTCATATTGCCGCAACCAGAGAGGACTCTATTGTATTAGACCGTCTTCTTACACTTTGTACCGATATTGATGTCAATGCGACCGGAAAAAAGAAATTCGCAATGCCTCCTATCCACATATCAGTAACATTAGGTCTCGTCGATTCGGTAAATACTTTCATCGCACACGGCGCAGATGTCAACGCCAAAGATAAAGCTCTAGGTCTCACCCCAATGCATGTTGCCGCTATGAAGTCAAAACGTAAAGTTTTGGATTGCCTTTTTTCAAAAGGAGCAGATGTCAATGCCAGAGATATAAATTGGAACACACCGCTTCATGCGGCTTTGAAAGCGGATGCAGACGTTAAAATAGTGAAATGGTTGATTGCACACGGCGCAGATGTCAACGCCCTAACATTAGCTGCACTAACTCCACTCCTCATGACAAGAGATAACGAAACAAGAAGGATTCTGATAAAACACGGGGCTAAGGAAAATGCAGGATTGCACGTGATCTTAATGCTGATATTACTCGTATGCACAATGACAAGCTTTGTAATGTTGGGATTCTTAAAAACGTTGGCAATATTAGTAGTTTGCATTTTGCTACACATTTTTTACCCCTATCCAATCCTAATAGTGTACCGCACAATAATAATATCAGCCATGAAATTATTCAAACAACACGAACAACAACTCGAAGAACCAGAAGACCGATTCGATGAACCAGAAGAACAATTCGATGAATTAGAAGAACGATTCGATGAACCAAAACAACCAAAGCAACGACAACAACGCCACAAGCAACGACAACAACGCCCCAAACGACAGAAACGCAAGAGATAATTTCCGCAATCCCGCAAATCTTTAACCGGCAAACCACACAATCGATCTTGTGTGGTTTGCTTTTTTTGTGCTACCCCGCATTCTTTTTTGCCAACTCCCGCTTCATCGCAACACGCTCCAACTCCGCCGCAATCCGCCCCGCAATTATCTCAATCAAATGCGTATCCCGATCACTGAAATCACGCCGCACATCCGCAAAAAACCAAAGAGTCCCAATGATATTCACCGGCGAAGTTACAGGCACACAAACGGCAGTCGGGAATAATTCGGGAGATTGCCATGCATCAAAAAGATAGTCCTCGTTCAAGATCACCACTTGCCCAAGCATCGCCTCAATATCCGCAAGCGAATCATGCAACAAACGAGGCGGCTCAAGCAAACGCTCCTCCGGCAACCCCCAACAAGAACGCAACTTCAACTCCTTCTCAGACGCATTCAAAATATAAAGCGATGCCGCCTGACAATCGAGTATCTTGGCACCGGATTTCAGTATATTGAACAACGTCTCCGTAAACTTCGTCTCGCTAGGATCAATTGTCGGAATCGGAACAATCGACGCAAGCTCCTCCTCATATTTGCGGAATAATTGCTGCCAACGATACGCCTCGCCAAGCAACAACGCAAGCGAACCAACAAACGATTCCTGCTCAGAAACCGGTACGGAAACCTTGTCCGAAAATTCATCAGACGGCAAAAGAACTAAGCTGCCCGGGACTTTGCCCCCTTCGACTTTCACGGTGAAACATTTGGACATCAAGTCGGGCAATCTTGCTCCAGCCCGAACGAACATTATCTCTATCCCAAAGGAACGCTTAATCGATCGCAAGAAGTCCGGCAAACTGCCAAAGAAAGGAACATCCTCATGATCAAGCATATATCCGCTATCAGGAAAAGCACGCAAATGCCTGTCGTAGAATTCTGTATTAGTCATGGATGAACTGGTGTTAATTGGTAATTGGCTTTCGGTTTTGACCGTATTGACTTAGCCGTAAATGGCAGACAATCCGTTGCTCCAATAATCATCCATGCGTAACAAAAAAAACTCTCTACACAAAACGCACAATAAAATTCAATGAAAACGATTCTCATTGATTCACCTGCCGCAGCACAAGTCAACGACCCGCTACTAAAAAATATGATCGGAAAAAATACCGCCATAAAACAAAACATTCCCCAAACGGACAGATTATTCGTTTTGTATAGTTAGTAGCAGGGCAAAAAAAATTAGTCAATAAAATTTGGTATATCTTGCTCCCAAAAAATCCCGCTTGGTCACAATCGAAATTTTGCCCGCACGCGCGCTCTTGATAATAAGCCAATATTCAATTCATATTGACCCGAAAACATAACGCCGACATAACACCGATAAAAAAACATAACACACAACATACTCCAATTTTTACCGCCATTCCCACAACCCCAAACAAAAGATATTCTCCCACTTCCCCCCTTTTTAGTTTCAATTTCTGGTGTACAATACCGCCTCGTTTGAAGTGTCAGCTAATTAGCGTCAGCTGGAAGTGTACGCAACAACTATCAACATAATACGGTAATAGAGTCTTAAAAAACTTACAAATATATTGCAAATCAGACAACCGGAAAAATAACATCACCGTCCAAAAACAAGAAATCAGTCGAGATAAAAATGCCCAAACAAAAAACACATAAAGGAATCAAAAAAAGATTCCGAATAACAGCAAACGGTAAAGTAAAACATCGGCACAGCGGCACAAGCCACCTTGCATACCGATTGACCAAAAAACAACGCCGACATCTACGCGGCACGACTGTTGTCAGCAAAAGCGAAACAGCAAAAATCATATTGTCTCTCGCACCGGCGGGCGGTTGATTTTGTTTGGTGTGGTTTCGGTTTGGCTGTTGATTTTCTACAGTCATCGTAATCTTGAGTTGACCTATATAATATAGTAAGAACAGATCAATTATTCGTGTGCCAATTGGCAATAATCAAAGAGTCAGATTTTTTAACTAATCGCGACTAAATCAGGAGACAAATAATGCGAACGACAAGAGGTGCCGCACGTCGGCAGTCAAAAAAACGGTATTTTAAAAGAGCCAAAGGATTTCGTAGCGGCAGAGGCAAGTTGTTGCGAACGGTCAAAGAAACGATAGTCCGTGCGGATTGTTACGCGACACGTGACAGACGGGTGCGGAAGCGCGATTTTCGGTCTCTTTGGATCACGCGTATCAACGCCGCAGTGCGTGAACTCGGCTTGCGGTATAGCGAGTTTATACACGGGTTGAACGAGTCGAAGATCACTTTGGATAGAAAGACTCTTGCTGATATGGCGGTGAACGATCAGAAGTCATTTGTCGAAATTGTCAATATCGTCAAAAGATCATTGGGTAACCTGACCGCAAAAGTATAGGAGTACAACTCAAAATAGCGGCATCAACTTGGCAGCGGAGTGGTGATGTTCTTGTTTGTTTGTTTGGTTGTGTGTGTGGTGTTGGTCTATTTGTTATTCGTTGCGGGTCTGATTCATTAGAGTTCGGACGACGATTCGCCTGGCGACTACGGAGAGGTAGGTTGTCAGGCTGCTTCGTTCGCTGAAATTTCGCAGCAGCCTGTAATTGTCGTATCCCAGAGCGGCGAATACGCTTTCGCATAGAGTGTTGCGGTCTTCTATGCTGATTCGTACATCACGGTTGGTTGCGGTGTGGTCAACAACGTGAAGTACAAGCCCAAGAAATCTATCTACAAAATCTTCCCAAGCGCGAGGTTGCTCATCCAAACAACGTATCAGAAGTTCGCGATCAAGTTCGGCTACTGACATAAAAAAATTCCTATTGTTTAATGTTGGGTTACAATTGTTTTTTTTGCGCAACGAATTATGGATTTCGTTGACGTTAAGTTTGATGCTTGCCGGCGGCGAAATTTTGTGAGCAAGCAATTTGAGACCGGTTGTGCGTGTTTGTTGTTGTGATTTGCGAATGTTATCAATTTTGTCGATTTTAATAAAGATCAATTTTTAAAAAACTGCGGTTGAGCCGCAATGGAGATTTCAATGGAATCGATTCCTATGACCCGTGAGGGGTACAATAAAATTAAGATAGAGGTTGAGCGTCTTGAGACGGAGGAGATGCCGGTGATTCTTGAGCGTTTGGCGAATGCGCGTGCGGAGGGTGATTTGAAGGAGAATGCCGAGTATCATGGCGCGCGGGAGAGTCAAGGGATGTTGCAGGCAAAAATAAACGAGCTAAAAGGCAAATTGGGGCGAGCAACAATAATTGACACGTCGGCGTTGCCGCAAGACGAAGTACGCTTCGGCGCAACTGTCAAAGTACAAAAAACAGGCGCAAAAAAACCGGAAACGTACACGCTTGTTGGTGCGGGGGAAGAAGATTACGATGAAGGAAAAATACTAGTCACAAGCCCGCTCGCTCAAGGTTTTCTAGGAAAAAAGAAAGACGATGTCGTAACCATACAAGTACCAAACCGAGTCCTCGAATTTAAAATTCTGGAAATAAGTTACTAATAAAATAGACTCTATTATTTTTTGGGGGGTGGAGTTTTTTTTGTATTTTCTTGTTGATCTATTAAGACGAAATATAAAAGAATCTTGCTGATTGTAAGCAGCCAAAATAGCCGCGAAGCGGCGAAGGACTGGAACGCGGGCATCCCGCCCTCGTTGTACCATACAAGTTTTTTTGAGAATACGAACCATACGAAAAATACAAAATAAACGAAAAGAGTTGATGGTAAAATTTCGTTTGTTTCGCATATTTTGTTTATTCCGTATTCTCTAAAAAA
>JAISQS010000650.1 GCA_031274045.1 Planctomycetaceae bacterium
GGGGAACATTGTGTTACTAAGGGAGAGGGAATCGGTAACCAGTTGCGGATTGGTTGAGACTCAATATTGGTTATACAAATTTTCACGATGACATTAAAAAAAAGGAATTATCAAGCGCAAAAAGTATAACACAGATTATCAGGATTTGCGCAGATAGCTTTCATTATATTTCGGCTCTTTTATATTTTTTTGTTTGTGAACTAACATAAAATAATAAAGGAGTTTTTTAAAAATCGAACCGTAATTGGTAACCTATTGCGAATTGATTTGAGTAATGTTGATTGTTTTTTTACGCGATGCAAGACGATAATTTATCGTAACATGCTTTTATATTTTTTTTTACACATCAACAAGAAACGATAAAAGAGACAATATTTCTTCATCTGCGAATATCTTTAAAATCTGTGTCATCTGTGTGCTTACAAATTGCGCAAATAAGATGCCCCCACAAAAAACAAAATAATCAGAAATTTTGATTTTCCGTATTCCGCGTTTTTAGTGTTGAAAAATGCAAACCAGACGCAAATCTCTCAACTACATTATTTTGATTTACTATTTGCAAAGAAAAAGCCCGCACAAGACATACATCTTATTGCGGGCAATTTTTCTTGGTCTGAAATTCCTACTATCTGCATCAATGATATTAGGCAAAAAATGTTGACTTTTGCATTACTGGTTACAGTTTATTTGTTATCGACTGCAACTGTCTTGCTGGTCATTTTTTTGCCCGAACGATCACCAATAGCAAGCCGGATAAACCGGATATGCCGGATATACCGGAGCCGGATAGTAGCATCTTGGGGCAAAAACCGGATAGGCGCGATAAACCGGTGCAGGCGCACAACTCGGATAAACAACTACCGGTTTATAGTAGTTGCCAAGTCCGAAAAATGTACGTCTGTAAATCACAACCGGTTCACCACAAGCAGCATAGTGATAGTGGTAAACGCCAGTCGCACAATTCGGACAAGCCGGTTTGGTTTCTTTCGCGTTGGTTGCCGGAGTTGCGGGTGTTGTTGTATCTTCTGCCGAAACAAACGTAACGGCAAAAGTAAAAACAAACAACATCGCCAATGTCACACCAATAACTCTCTTTGTCATTTTAGATTCTCCTTTTCTTAAATTAATCTGATCCAAATCCCTTTCGGAAAAACTCCTCCAAAAGAGACCTCAAACTGCGGCGAAAATTTACGCTGTTTCGCTCACTTGCACAGTTATCACATCCAATTTTATCGACGTAATCATTAGAGTCAATGATCCGGTAGATTTTTTTCCGATAAATTACAAAAAAAATTAAATTTCGCCCCTACGGTCGGAACTGCGGAGAAATTTATTACAGTATATTATAGTATCAAGTTCTCTAATTGTTCGCGCGTTTCGCGTAAAAAATATTCTTCCCATACCTTCTCTTACCTTTTTGTGAATGGCTCTTTTATCGTTTCTTATTGACGTGTTAAAATAAGATATAAAAGCTTGTTACGATAAATTATCGCCCTGCATTACATAAAAAAACCAATCAACATTACTCAAACCAATTCGCAACATGTTACTAGTTTCCTCCTCCCTTAATAACCAACGAAGCCACCCCGCACGCGCCCTTATCACCTTATTTATTACGGATAAAGTTCACGATCACGCCACGATCAAACAATAAGGGATAAGGGCGTGAGTGGAGGGGCTTCGTGTGTTATTAAGGGAGGGGAACTTGGTTACCTGTTACGGTTCAGTTTTGCAAAAAACTCTTTTATTATTTTATGTTAGTGTACCAACAAAAAAGTGTAAAAGAGTCTTGTGAATTATTCTCCTTTCGTATATTTTGATTGTTTCGTGTTCTCAAAAAAAATATATTTCTTAAAAGATGTGTGGTACAATGATGCATCTCGTTGCGTTGGATTTGCGAGTGTGGAGATTATGGTAAAAACGACAAAGAAAATTTAGGGAGAAAATATAATGAAAATTTTTGAACGATTTGTTTGTGTGTGTCTGTTTAATGTTATTTTGGCGATGTGTCTGTTTTTTGCGGTTGTTGATATTTATGCTGCACAAAATGACAATTTGCGATTGGAAGTTCTTGCGAGTAAGCCTGCGGCATTGCCGAATATTGGTGTTGTCAGTGAATTGATAACTTTCAACTTTGATGTCCGTTTACGCAACACAACTACTGATCAGATTGAGTTAACTCCCAAGAATGTCAAAGAATTTATTTACGTGTTTAGTTGCCCTGATGGGATAATTGACTCCGTCCCGCGAGCGGCAACGGCTACTTTATCAGCAGACAAACAGACCGCCAACATTAAAAGCAAACTGTTATTGCAAAACTTATACTTGTCCGCAGCACGCAAAAGCAAAGGAAAATTGACAACAACGCTCAACGTCAAGATGATATTCAACGACAATTCTTCTTTGTCAAATTCGTTTGCCATAACTGTTGATATTGTTGACGCGGCTATTACCGTTTACGCAAAACAACCTGACAGAGTTCTTATAATCAAAAACGGCAAAGACGAAAATTTAACTTGTTTTCTTTTGGATGATCCGGCTAATCCTAATCATGATGCTGTTGGTCATTCTTTTTGGCGGTGCCGTATCAACCCTCAGAATACTGCGTTCACTATTGCTGACATAAATGTTGCGAGTAACAACTACGGATTTTCGCCAATAGAATCTATTGCCGGTATTAGGGTTTTGATGACTGTTAGGGGGCGGTTGCTTTTTGACAACAATCATCCGTATTCCGCGAGCAAAACGTACGCGCTCACTGTCGAACAAGCAAAAAAGATAATCCAAAACACACGAAATTTGTATAATTCGCGTGATTTGAAATACAACATTTTGTCGGAGAAAGGGGGCGAGAATTGCACTAGAACAAGTGTTAAAATTTGCAATGAAGTCACTGGCGGAAATTCGCCGCAAGGTGAAGGAAAATTTAGTGTCATCATTGATGGTAAAAATTACACCTATCCAAAACCAGTTCCAAATCCCTACCACCACACAACCCAAATCATCGAATCATATCAACACTGATTATTTCATTTTTAGAGAGTTCTCCTTCTTTTTGACTCTGGCAAAAAACTAATAAGATGATTTACAACTAATAAAATAAATTTACTGGTTTGCAAAAGAAAAAAGGACATGGCTTGCCTAAAAAAGACAAACCATGCCCTTACAAAAATACATGCGCCCATAAGACAGACGCAAGACGGCGAAAGGTTCGCATTGAACGCTCCCGTACAAACAAACAGGTCACGTTCCCTTCCATCAAATGGGCAGGGGCGGGATTGAACCGCCGACACACGGATTTTCAGTCCGTTGCTCTACCAACTGAGCTACCTACCCAAAACACGCCCTACTCCTCTTGAGACCCACGCCGTCAATAAACACAACCCCAAAACGAAGAGGCGAAAAGTATATCTGAATTACAACATGCGTCAAGCGGGGCATACCACAAACACAATTTCAATAGCATTGTCCAAAGGCATAAACACTTTAGACAATGCAAATATTACAACCCGAAATTGCAAATGGTCAAAACAAACAGTCACAGAATAAACACTCAAAATAACGGATGATTGTTTATAAAATGACTTGAGTAGTTTTTGCTTTTCTTGATGTTTTTTTGCCAACGTTTTGTTGCCGCCGGAATCTCGCAAGGGGCATGGTCAAAAAATATCTTTATCAGTTCCAACGCATCGTCTTGCGAGACTGTATCCTCATACGAATAGTCAATCGGGAACAATCCCAAAAATCGACGACCCCGCTTTACGTTCATGTATATTGTCCACATCCGCAACTCCGGCACCGGCGCACCATACAAAATAGACGGTCTAACATCAATTTTCGGACACACCGCAATTACCGCATCATCTTGCTCGAATCCGAGTTGCGGAGAGCAGAAATCTTGGCTATTATCACGCGGCGCAGGCGAATAACGCGCAATCGCAACACGCTCAGAAATGTCCCTAATACACTTCTGCGCCCAACTCGACTTCCAAACACGCTCAATCTCATACCGACCAACCTCACCAATATCAAGCGACGTATAATCGGGAATTTGTATCCACGCTCTCAGTTTCGTTTCCATATTTCACCTTATACCTTTAACTTTTTTGCCACCGTCCCAAATTTCGTATTCACACCGGCATCACTCGTCGCCGCAGTTGCCAAAACTTAATGGAGTTGCCGACAAATTGCGATACGAAATTAAAACTGCACAAACCACAAAAGAACGGTCACAACTTTTTACGTTATTTTTTCATAACAATCAGACTGTCCGGCACCACATCAAAATTAAGATCACACCCCAGCCGAATCGTTACTTTGCTTTTTATCACAAATACCAACAAAACAGACATCAAAATTGCCCGCTCCGCCGGTAACTTTTTTTTGACCATCCCAAATCAACCATCACAACACACATCCACGAACGCCTAAAATTAACCCGAAAAATCGACTGCCGAACCAAACGTCCGCCAACGTGTTAATGATAGCATTGAAATAGGAGACGCAGCGCAAGATTTTTTCAATTTAATGACTTTGTACAAAAAATTTATTTTTATA
>JAISQS010000702.1 GCA_031274045.1 Planctomycetaceae bacterium
GGCAAACGTAAGGTGGGCAACCGACTGCCAGGCTTTCTTGGTGAATAGCGTCGGCGCAAGCCGACAACTGGGGCGGAAAACGCATCGGCAAAACCAGAACACCAATGTCGGCTACGCCGACGGGTGACACGGTTTGGAATATCAACACGTTTTCCGCCCCATTGGGACGAGGGCAAGCCTCGCCCCTACAACGTCAACGTTTTTTGGTTTTGGGAGATAGAAATTCCGGTGCGTAAACCGCCCCAATGTCGGAGAGCAATAATGATTTACCGGCAACTCTATTCACCAAGAAATTTCGGCGAAAGATCGCCTACCTCTTAATGCGTACTTTTTCGCGGCTGGTTTGTTTTGATCTATTCGATGTATTTTTTTGCGTTGATGAAATTTTGGAAGGCTTGTTTTAGGGTTCTGTTTGCGTCGATCAGACCGGCGTAGGGTACTTCATAAGGCTCAATAACTTTCGTGTCCTCGCAATCATCGTTAGCATCTTGCAACGTTCCCCAAAAAACACCTTGAACAACCCGTCTGCCCAACAACGTATTCAACAACATATTGACCCAGAGATGTTGCATGTTTTCAGACCATTGTTTCGCGGGTGAGGTTGATTCGTCATTTTCCAGCAGGTCATTTTGATTTGCACTTGGAACGGTTATTGAGATGTAAACTTTTTTGCCGAGAATGCCCCATTGATCGATCATGTTTCCTATCGTTACAGGATCACGCGGCAATGTCGATTTGTTGTCAATTCCAAAATTCATTTCCATCATAAACGAATCAATCTCACTACAATTTATCAACAACTCCGCCAACTGTATCTGATCCAATCCCGTAATGTAATCCATTGCATACTCACTCCAAGGTCTGTCTATGCTCACCATAATACTTTTTTCAACCCCGATCATCCGCATTCTTTGAGCTAAATGCCGAATCAAATTTATCGCACGCGGAACCGGAATTGCGGGTATATTGCACGAATTAAATTTGCTCGCAAGAATCCACGAATAGGCTTGCGAACCGAATCGCTCAACTATCGCATGGACAAATTTTATCGCACGTCTCTCCCAAAAATCATCTTCTTGCAAATGAGAATTTAGCCAAATCGGAATCGCGTTGACATCAAAACATAGCAACGGTCCCATGATAATTTGAAATCCGTAACGCGCCGCAATCGCTATTCTTTGTTCCAATATTTCCCATTGAATTATGTCTTGTTGCGGCTCCAACTCGCGCCACGTCGGCATTGGCAAAACAGCATGAAACGCTTCTTTGAGATAGTTTGCGTAGAGGTCAAATTCGTAGATAGAATTTACCGGATGCGAATGAAGCCCGATTCCAAGCGTGATCGGTAACTTGTCCGTATTCCGCATTCGCCACGCCAACGATTGTTCCGTGTACGACTTCACAACATCAACCGTCAAGTTGCCAAATTCGGCTAGAATCTGTGTGAGTTCGTTGTCAATTTCGTTTAGCGGAAGATTTCCTACGGCGATTTTTGAGAACCGCCTCGATGCCGCCGCCGTCCGCGCGACAAACTCCGGCGACGGCTTAAACCCCGACATTTGCCACTCAAAAACACGCCGCAACAAACGCCCCAACGCACCACGAACAAGCTCCTTCGTAAGTATATAAGGACGCGCTTGCGACAAAAGCGAATCCGTCGACTCCATCACCATGCCGAGTTGACTATTTGGCCAAAGAACATGCACCGTACCGCTGCTGCCAGAATCAGAACGAACAATAATCTCATTCCCCTCAAACGTAATTTCAGTAGGACGCGGCTGATGCCCCCAACTTGCAAAATAACCCACCTTCAGGAATGATTGCGGAACTATACCCGGAGTGTAAAGGAATCGTAATTCTGTCATTGATTATAGCAATTGATTTTTTTGTGCGGACGGTTAAATGTATCGGAGACAAAGGAGACAATCTGAATTTTGCGTTACAGTAAATTCGCGCCGTCAAGCTGCACTCACGCAACAAATCGGCTGTTGATACGAACGCAAATATACCGGATTAGGATTCATTTGATCAAACCTCATTTGATCTGTTCACGTTCATTTGTTCACGTTCATTTGATCAACAATTTATTGATCAATTTATTTGATCAATTCATCTGACTCAATTCATCTGATCAATTCATTTGATCAATTTCAAATCGCCGAAACTTATCGGAGTTGATTCTGTTATGTTGTCGGCAAAATCTACGGTGATGGTTATTTTTTTGTGTGATTTCGGCAAATCATAACGTAATAATTTGGCGGCATCTGTTCCTCGTATGTCAATTGAGCATACAGTTTCGTTGTCGGCTTTGATCGATAATTTTGCGAATCCGTTCGGTTTTAATCTGTCATCAATCCCTACAAATCCGCGTATTGCCGAATAGGTTTGGTCTGTTGTTGTGATGTCGTATTCGATGGTTGTTTTTGGGGTCACTGCTATTCCTCGTTGATATGAAATCCCGTCAAGTACAACCCCCTTCATGCTCGGAACGGGTTGGTTTATGCTTTTCCGTGCGCCTCGCACCGCCGGTTTCAACCCGCCAAATTCAAGACTCGGATCACCCCCCACGCCAACACCGCCCCCCACGCCAACCTTCAACTCCAATTGATTACTATTGAACGACCGCAACATCGCAAGCGGCGAATTTGTTGCCGATTCTGATTTTGGCGAATTCCACTCAAACGGAAACACACGCTCACGAATCACCGGAACAATATCCCACAAATATAACGAACCGCCGCGCGAAAAAATTATACTTTCGACCTCATAAAGAAATACCTCACCGCTAAAACCAGCCAGAGATTTCCACGCCAACTTGCCGATCGATTTATTGTACGAATTATCATCAGCCGAATTATCATCAACAGAATCATCTTTGGCAATACTATTTAATTTGCCCGCGTCGTCGGTATCATTTTCCGTTTTACTTGCCGCGCCGGTATCTGCTAACTCAAAAGAATCGAGGATAATTTGCGTTCCGGTCCAGAGGTTAATTTGACCTCGTGATGTGATGTTTCGTTTTATTTTATCGCGATCCGGCGTGTGCAAAATCATCCCGATTATCTTGCTTCGCGGAACCGGCAACTTCTCATCGTCCATCGAAAACACAACCGCATTCGCCGTAATATCCAGAACAATCCCCGTATAAACATCAGCAATCTCTCCGCCTTTTCCGATTATGAGTTGGTCGCCTTTTGATGCGGGTGCGATTGTCTGCTTGATCCATTCGGCACTAGGTTCAGATATTTCAGCAAGACTACGAACCGCAAAACGAACCGCGTAAATTTGATCAAAAGGGAAAGAAACTTTTATCCCCGCGCTCATATTTTTTTTGTCCGCGTCAATTTTATCTGTATCAACTTTGTCCGCGTCAATTTTATTTTCGATAATTTTGTCGTCGGTTTTGTTCTCAACGGTTTTGTTCTCGTTGGTTTTGTTCTCATCGGTTCTAATGTTGGTTGTTCTATCGTTGGCGGTTCTATTTTTAAGAGTGTTTTTTTTATCGTCAATTTTTTCGGCTTTATAAGATTGATCGAGTAGTTGGCAAGTTGCGATTTGTGATTTTGTTGTCAAGGAGGTTGCGACGAGTCGGCTTCCGTCGCGTAGATCGATTACGATTACGGATTCGGGAAATTGTGGTGCGAATCGGTTTTTTTGTTCTTCGGGTTTTGCAATATTCGCTGCGTTGCGGATTCTTTCGATTAAGGCGGTAGAGAGTCCTTTTGGTTTATTCGGATTTCGATTTTGCCTCACAGGTAGGCGCATAACTTGCTGCATTCCGTTTTCCACTATTATTCTGTTACCGTCTAGAATTTGTCTTGTTGGTTTGCGGGGCATAGTTGTTTCTGCGTCGGTGTTATTGGTCTGTTTGCGTGTTAGCAAGTAGGGGTTAATTGCAAGATTCTGCACCAACTCAACCCGCTCCGGCGCAAGTGTTATTTTGCCCGATTCCGTTGCAAGCCGAATCGAATCCGCATCAAGAGAAACAATACGACCAACATGATTAATACCATCAACATCAATCGCATCAAACAAAACCTCCACCCCATACACCGAAGCAGAAAAACAAAAACTAAAAAGAAAAATAAATACACATTTCATTTTTTTGATACTGTTAAAGGAACACCAATCAACGTTTCAATTCGATTTGCCAAACCGACAACAAACAACATAAGATCACAAACACGAGAACATCAACGCAGAGATCTTCAACGCGAGATTATAACAGCGCGCAACCAGTGTGCAAATGGTACAGCTTGTGAATATAATCAACCACAGAGAACACAGAGGACACGGAGAATATATGATTTCTGATAAATAATAAGGCTCTTTTATCGTTTCTTGTTGATTTGTTAAAACAAAATATAAATGTGTGTTACGATAAATTATCGCCCTGCATTGCATAAAAAAACCAATCAACATTACTCAAACCAATTCGCAACTGGTTACCAGTTTCCCGCTCCCTTAATAACTAACGAAGCTCTCCCATTACGCGCCCTTATCCCTTATTGTTTGAGTCATTGTGAGGAATGTAACGCAAGCATCTTGCTTGCGGAACCACATTAGTCGTGAGCTTTATGCGTAACGAATAAGGGGATAAGGGCGCGTGTGGTGGGACTTCGTTGGTTATTAAGGGAGGAGGAAATTGGTTACCGGTTACGGATCAGTTTTTCAAAAACTCTTTTCTTATTTCACGTTAGCTCGCCAACAAAAAAATATAAAAGAGTCAACAATAAATACATCCCTCTTTCATCCCTCTTCTCCGTGTCCTCTGTGTTCTCTGTGGTTGATATATAGTTGTGCGGTTGTGTGTATTCCATGTGTTAATGATATAAAGTATCATTATTGGACTTTGCTCTTGCGCGCTTCTTTACGATGTTGTGTGGTGTGAGATTTTTTTGCGTGTGGTTGTGGGGCATAGTTTTTTAATGGATTTTGGCGGTCGTTTGTGAGGTTGTGTGAGCAAATTTTTTCGCGGGCGGCTGTATTGTGTTATGGACAAATTAACATTTGAGTTGCCAAGTATGTGGTTTTCCAATTGACCAATGATATAGTTTTTGGTTGGGATTTTACTTGGTGTGTGTTGTGCAGGGTACTATAAAATTTCGTTGGCATGAAAGCGTGAGAGCGGCAAACACAAATTGCGTACCGCCTCGCGAACGTGAATGAAATTTAGAGTACAATCAATTTAGAAAGGATGAGTACGAGTATGAAGAGGACGATTATTTTGACGGTTTTGGTTATGTTTTCGCTTCTGTTTTTGCAGGGGTCGGTTTTTGCGCAATTGTTCCGGCGTGTTCCGGTGCGCGTTGTCAAGACATTGGGGGGTTCTGATATGCGGGTTGAGTCTGCTGAATTTGGAAAAACGTCTGACGGCAAGACGGTTGAGATTTTTAAGTTGGACAATGGTGAGGGGATTACGGTTGAGGTGCTTTCGCTCGGCGGTATTATTTTCTCGTTCAATGTCCCCGATAAATCTGGTCGGACGGCGAATATATCGGCGAATCTGGAGACGGTTTCGGAGTATGAAAAGGTTCGTCCGTTTTTTGGTGCGTTGATTGGTCGTTTTGGCAATAGGATCGCAAAGGGCAAATTTACTCTTGACGGCAAGGAGTATTCGTTGCCGGTGAACAACGGGCTGAATTCATTGCACGGCGGCAACAAGGGATTTGACACGGTTATTTGGAATGTGAAGAAACTCAAGGGGCGTGATTATGTTGGTCTTGAGTTGACGTATACGAGTCGTGATGGTGAGGAGGGGTATCCGGGCAAACTTGATGTCAAGGTGATTTATAAGTTGGACAAGCGTAATCGTTGGACGATGGATTATTTTGCGACGACGGACAAGGCGACTATTTTAAATTTGACGAATCATACGTTTTGGAATCTTTCGGGTTTTACGGCGGCGAATCCTGTCAACAATCACGGGCATCTTTTGACGCTCAATTCTAATTATTTTTTGCCGACTGATGAGACATTGATTCCGACTGGTGAGAAGCGTTTTGTTGGTGGTACGCCGTACGATTTTCGGAAGCCGACGAAGATTGGCGAGCGGATTTCGCAAGTTGAGGGGGAGCATTTTGCCGGCGGTTATGATGTGTGTTATGTTTTGAATCGGCGGCGGTCGGGTCGATTGGAGTTTTGTGCAAATGTATTTGATCCGGTGAGCGGCAGGTCAATGAGAGTTGACACAACTGAGCCTGCTGTCCAATTCTACAGCGGCAATTTTTTAGACGGCTCAACTTCGGCATTCGGTTACAAATACACGAAGCACAGCGCGTTTTGCTTAGAAACACAACACTATCCCGATTCGCCAAATAACCCGAAATTTCCAAGCACTGTCCTACGCCCGAACGAAACTTTCAGAAGTACAACCATACACACATTCAGCATAAAAAAATAGCACAAAGTTCATAGCATAGAGCAAAGCCTTCGTTATACCATACGAGTCATAAACGCATTCGCGTGACGTTAGCGACGGTAGCTTGCTGCCGACGAAATTGGGCGGGAATCGTGTTGATATTCCAAATCGTCACCCGTCGGCGTAGCCGACGATTGTCGCAAAGCGGCGCGGACTGGAACGCGGGCATCCCGCCTCGTTATACCACACATCTTTTTTGAGAATACGAAACATACAAAATAAACGAAAAGTAATTTCGAAAATTTTTTTAACGCGAAATACACGAAAATACAAAATGCGCGAAATTTTAATA
>JAISQS010000619.1 GCA_031274045.1 Planctomycetaceae bacterium
GTCACAACCGACACGTAACAGGTACCAATTTTCCCCCCCTTAATAACAACGAAGCTACCCCGATCATACGCCCTTATCCCCTTATTCACAATGTTTTAATAAGGGGATAAGGGCGCGGATTGAGGGGAATTTTGTGTTACTAAGGGAGATGGAATCGATAACCAGTTGCGGATTGGTTGAGACTCAATGTTGGTTATACAAATTGTCACGATGACATTAAAAAAAAGGAATTATCAAGTACAAAAGGTTTACCAACTCGCGGCAAGAAGCCAATTTTCTCGTGAATGCCGAAAGTATAACATGATAGAATTACGCAATATTTCTGTACACAATTTGAAGGGGATAAATCTTGACTTGCCGCTGGGCAAGTTGATTGTGATCTGCGGTCGAAGCGGCAGCGGCAAGAGTTCGCTGGCAATCGATACGCTTTACGCCGAAGGACAACGCCGATATATCGAAACGTTTTCTGCATACGCACGCCAATTTCTGGAAAAATATGAAAAACCCGATGCGTCCCGAATTCAAGGGATTCCGGTTTCTGTTGCGGTGACGGGGCGTGAGTTATTGAGATCGAATCGCGGTACCGTTGGTACGTCGACGGAGGTTATTGATTATTTGCGGATGTTGTTTGCGAAGGTTGGTCATGTTTTTTGTCCGTTGTGCGGCAATGAAATCGTTATCGATTCGCCCGAAACTATACGCGATAAATTATCTCATCTGCAACCTCCCCAACTCCGCGCCGATAGCGAAAATCTTGCGGCGAAAATCTTGATCGCTTTTGTGCCGACTCATTTACCTGACCGAGATGAATTTGTGCGAACGTGGCGCGAACGTGGTTTTGTCCGGTGTATCGCAAAGACGACAACAGATGATCCGTACAAATTTTACAGACTTGATGACAACTCGCTGACACCGGAAATTTACAATCAAGCGAAACAATTCTTTGCCAAAAATGATCTTGCCGAAAAAGGTGAAATGAAAAATGATGTTGTTGCGGATCAAGTTCGGTTGATGGTTGTTGTTGATCGTTTGGTGTTGTCTGATGTTGGCGGGTCGCGGTTTGTTGATTCGGTTGAGTTGTCGTTTCGTTATGGTGATGGTAGTTGTTCTGTTTTCGTTTATGGTGCGGAAATTTTGCAATTTTCTTTTTCGCGGCGGTTGAGTTGCGGTCAATGTAATCTTGTTTTTCCGCAAGTTGAGCCGGAGTTATTCAGTTTCAATTCTTCGCATGGTGCTTGTCCGACTTGTGCCGGCAGCGGATGCATCAAAGTTGCGAAGGATGACGAATCTCAAAATGATCACAAGATTGATCACAAGATTGATCAAGTTGAAAACGCCAATAAGCGCAACAAAAAAGCTCGGAAGATTGATGCGATTTGTCCTGAATGTTCCGGCAAGCGGTTACGGGCGGAAGCGTTGGCGGTCAAGATTGGCGGCAAGAATATTGTGGAGTTATCTGATTTATCAATCAAGGAGTTGCGTAAAGAAATGAATCGGATGTCATCAACATTATCCGAACATGAGCGAGCAATATCGCGGGTGATTTTGGAGCAGATCGATTTGCGGTTGGGTTATCTTGAGTCGGTTGGTGTTGGTTATCTTGTTCTTTCGCGTTTGGTGTCGGGTTTGAGCGGCGGTGAGCGGCGGCGGGTTTCTTTGGCGGGGGCGTTATCGAGTAGTTTGGTTGAGATTATGTATGTTCTTGACGAGCCGACAATCGGTCTGCATCCGCACGACACGGAGCGGTTATTGAGTCTGATTTATAAACTGCGTGATAATGGTAACACGTTGATTGTTGTTGAGCATGAGGAGCGTTTTTTGTTGGGTGCGGATCAAGTTGTTGAGATTGGTCTCGGTGCGGGCGATGCGGGCGGAACGCTTGTTTTTCAAGGGACTCCCAAAGAAATGACAACTTCGCCGGATAGTTTAACCGGACGTTATTTGAGACAATATTTTTTGAGTCAAAAAACATCTGCTAATTTGCCAGATAAATTGTACGATAATTCATCTGACAATTTATCCGGCAATTCTTCTGATAATTTATCCGGCACTTCATCGGACAAATTGTCGGAAGTTTTATTAGACGATTCGTTCGGGTTGCGAGTCAAAGATGACGAAGTGAATTTTTGTACGAAAAAGCCTCGCAGTGCTACGGGGCGTATAAAAATTTCGGGATGTACTGGTAACAATTTGCGTAATATTTCGGTATCGATTCCGCTTGGTCAATTTTGTGTTGTTACCGGAGTGAGCGGATCGGGCAAGAGTTCTTTTGTGTTTGGTACGCTTTATCCGGCGGTTTGTGGAGTGATTGGCAAGCGGCGTTTATTGGCGGGTTTGCCGTATGATCAATTGAGTATTTCGGGGGAGATTACTGATGTGGTGTCGGTTGATCAAAATATTTTTTCTGTTGGGATGCGTTCGAATCCGGCTACGTATATTGGGATATTTGATGAGATTCGTGATGTTTTTGCGTCTGTGCCGGAGGCGAGGTTGCGTAATTACGGAGCGGGTCGGTTTAGTTTCAATGTTTCCGGCGGGCGATGTGAGCATTGTTCGGGTGATGGTTTTGTCGTAATTGACATGCAATTTATGGCGGACAAATATGTTCGTTGTCCTGAGTGTCACGGCAAGCGTTACAATCCGTCTACGCTTGAAGTGCTTTATCGCGGCAAGAATATTTCGGAGGTGTTATCAATGACGGTTCGTGAGGCGTTTACGTTTTTTCGCGGTCGTGTAAAGTTGCAAAAGCGGCTTAAGCAATTGATTGATGTTGGTCTTGATTATATTCGGCTTGGGCAACCGTTGGGTACGTGTTCGGGTGGTGAGTTGCAGCGTCTCAAGTTGGCATCGTATCTGGTTCAAGTTCGGCGCGGCGGATGTTTATTGTTATTTGATGAGCCGACTGCCGGACTGCATTTTGCGGATGTTGAGCGGTTGATGGGGTGTTTTGGAATGCTTCTTGACATGGGGCATTCGTTGCTGGTAATTGAACACAATTTGCAAGTAATAAGAAACGCGGATCACATAATCGACATAGGACCAAACGCAGCCGAACAAGGAGGAACAATCGTCGCCGAAGGAACACCAAACGAAATTAAACAAAATAAAAATTCAATCACCGGAAAATATATTTAAAAGTTTTGGAGGGAGTTGACATCGTTATGCCGCACAGCTTTTAAACTGGGTTTTTTCGATAGCCGCGCGGCGTGATCACCGAATCGTTCGTTAGCGGCGGTAGCTTGCCCTTGTTATACAACACAAGTTTTTTTGTATTGGTGCGTCAAATCATTTGGTTTTACGTGTTCGGTTTGGATATGAACAACACCGGAGGTGTTGAACATTGATAACCCCGTGCAAGCGGAGCGCAGCACGGGGTAAGTGTGTGCGTGAAGCACGAACCCCGTAGGGGTTCAACTCCAACGAGTAATTTTCGGATCGTGAACAACACGCTTTAATGCGTCACCTGTACAGGTATCAAAATCGATCTAAATAGTTGAACCCCTACGGGGTTCGTTCCTCTGTTACGTTCTTACCCCCGTGCTGCACTCCGTTTGCACGGGGTTATTGACATTAAACCCCTACGGGGTTGCTCACTTCCTTTAAGTTCATTGTTACCAATTGTTGAAAGTCAAAAAACAATCACCTGTTGTCATCAAAAAAATTGTTAGAACCTTGCCCACAAAATCCGAAATAATCAGGAAATTTTATGACCGTCGGAAGTATAAACAGTTCTAATTTGGTTTTCTTGAATCATTTTATTTTCTTGTTTTTTGTTTGAGTATCTTGGTGAGTTATTTATCAATTGAACATTGGTGTTGTGTAGTCCCAGAAATGGTAGTAGAGCAACGCCACAAGGATCAGAACAACAATTCCACAAACCAACGCCCCCCGCGAAGTCTTCATTTCAATATTCGTTTTCGCAACAGGCTCATACGGAGTCGAACGCGGAAAACGAATCCGAATCGCAATCAAAACAACTATAATTGAACCAAACGTAATTGCCATACGATCCAAAAACGCCATGTCCGGCGCAACCCAAAATTTCAATAACCCATAAATAAGCGGACTCATAATCAACGCCGTCGGTCCACAAGCTCCCGGCGCACGCTTTGAAAGGAATCCAAAAATGAACACCGCCAAAATACCGGGCGAAATAAATCCTTGAAACTCCTGAATAAAATGGAACACCCCCTTAAACTCAGGACTAGATAACACCGGCGCAATCAAACAACTCGTCACCGTAAAAACCACAACACAAACACGCCCCGTCAAAACCAACGTCCAATCACTCGCCCCACGATGCAAATGTTGTTTGTAAATGTCCATCGTGAAGATCGTCGACGCGGCGTTGAGCATTGACGCGAGCGAACTGATCACCGCACCGAGCATTGCCGCGAGCATGAACCCGCGAAAACCGCCCTGCGGAACCAAATTGCTCATCAATAACGGAAACGCCGCATCATAATCATAACCCATCAACTGCTTCTCAAAAACAAATTTATCCTTCTCATTAAACATGCCATTGAATACGCCAAGCGACGCGTTCATCTTGCTAACCTCGCCAAGAATCTTTTTATTTTGTTCCAACAACGAACCGTCATTCGCGATATTTGAAATATCAATTTTCGCAACAGCGGCGTTGAACAACACGATTTGTTTTGTTTTTTCCGGTGCGAATCTTTCGTAGTCTGCGTCGAAAGAGAAGACGGATTTTTGACCGTTTGGATTGTTGCGGATTGAGTCAAATTTCGCGATAACTTCGCCGTTGTTCTCGCGTGAGTCGGCACTTGTCCGCATTTCGCCGCTGAATAAATTGAACGCAATCAGACCCGGAAAAACAACAATAAACGGAACTATCAATTTCATAAACGCGGCAAAAACGATACCCTTTTGTCCTTCGGCTAATGATTTTGAGCCGAGCGTTCGTTGCATGATGTATTGATTCAAGCCCCAGTAATAAATATTCGGAATCCAAAGCCCAAGCATCAACGCTGTAATCGGCAAAACACCATCGTTCCAAGGAAGATTCATTCGGAGTTTGTGTGCGTTTAGGATACGGAATCGTTCGTTTCCGCTTGAGGATTCTTTGATCTTCGCGACATCGGCTTCGGTGATGATTTTGTCTGATTGGATAGCTATAGTTTGGACAGCTTTGTCTATCGTTTCCGGCTCGGCTTTACCGAGAGCTTGCATTGCAAAAACAAGGACAATAGCACCGCCGACAATCAACGCCGACCCTTGCAATAAATCCGCCCAAGCGCACGCCTTCAAACCGCCAAAAAAAACATACGTCGCCGCAAGAATACCAATCAACCACGAAAACGTAACAATATTTAACGGAACACCAAAATAAATCTGATTGTCGAAAAATGTAGAATAAACTTTTGCGCCGGAGTAAACGACTGCGGTTGCGTTCACGGTGACAAAAGTAACCATCATAATGATTGACATGAATGTCCTTGAGAAGCGGTTGTATCGTTTTTCGAGGAACTCGGGAATTGTGTAGATTCCGGCTTTGAGAAATTGCGGCAAGAAAACGAAGCCGACAAAAATCAATGTCACTGCCGCTATCCACTCATAAGACGCAATCGCAAGACCAACATAATTCGCCGCCGAACCGGACATGCCGACAAATTGCTCCGTCGAAATATTCGCAGCAATAAGCGAAAAACCAATCAAACACCAACCAAGACCACGACCGGCAAGAAAATAAGATTCGCTCCCCTTCGCCCCGCGACTCATCCCAATACCAACCGCAACAACCGCAACAATAAAACCCAAGAAGATCACAAGATCAATAACCGCAGCCACCGTCAACACCGGCACCGCACCAAAAAGAGTAAACATTTCCATAATTATTCAGTAGGTTAGTAAATTTCAAATCTTTCCAAAACACAACATCCCATATCCCAAAATCATGCCCATTGCAATTCAACCCCGCCAAACAACAACCACAACAAAACACCCAAATCACAACAAGCAAAAAAATCAGACGGGCGAAAATCATCGCAAATCTCTACAAAAAAATCAACCCCACCCAAAGCAAGGCAGGTGACCATTCGACAAACCTTCTCGGTGAATAGCGTCGGTGTTAAGCCGACAAAGGGGACGTGAAACGCGTTGTCTACTTTGGCTGCATGTCGCGGATTGCTTGAAACTCAATGCGATGACATAACCGGTGATGATGCAATTGAGAAAAGGAATCGTGAAGTGTAAAAATTATACGAGTCTAATTACGCCAGCATAAAAATATAAAAGAGCCTTTTCTTAACGTTCTGAAAGAAATCGGGCGTCTTGTTGAAATTGCAGCAATAGTTGGTCGTATTGTTTGGCGATTTGTTCTTGCGGAGTTTGGCGGTCTTCGGCGGTCAACACGGAATCAATCTTGGAAAAATCATTCCATAAACCGGTTCCGACTGCGGCAAGCGCAGCGGCACCCAATGCGGCGGCATCTTGACCGATGTTGATTTTTTCAACATCAATTCGCAACGCATCAGCGTAGATTTGCCGCCAAAACGCATTTTTGGCACCGCCGCCGACAATATTCATTCGGTTTTGAACCGGACTCAATTTGCGAAACGCATCCAGAACCAGCCGGAGATTCAAAGCAATTCCTTCCATTGCCGCCCGAATCAAATCGCCTCGCGTGTGACTCAAATCAAGACCGAGAAACGCACCGCGAATCTTGTCACTTAAATCGAGTGCCGAACCGCCGCCGAGTGTCGGATTGAACAACACGCCGTTGGCTCCTGTTGTTGATTGTTTTGCTTCGTTGATCATCAATTCGTACACATCGCTCTGTTCCTGTTCGGAACGGGCAACAAGATCACGGCAAAGTTGGTCGCGAACCCAGCGAAATGTTGTTCCGCTTGAAAAAATGGAAAGGGCGGAGACAAATTGTCCGGTGATGACGTGGGTAAAAACGTACGGTTTGGAACGGAGATCGAGCAACGGTTTAGAATCGGCAACAGCGATCCACGAGGAAGAGCCGAACGAAGCGTAAAGCCGTCCCGGTTTGAAACTACCGGCACCGAGTGCCATGCAGGAATTATCAACTCCTCCGGCAACAACAAGCGTTTTCGCCGAAAGTCCGAGTTCGTCCGCCGCGTTACTTTTTAACGTGCCAATAACTTCTGTTGAAGGAACGATTCGCGGAAACAGGGACGATGATAAACCTGCCGGTTGAATCAAGTCTTCGTCATAAGCCCAGTCGGTCAAACGATACGCGCCAAGACCGGACGCGTAACTGTAATCGGTTGCCAATACGCCCGTCAAACGATAGTTAATGTAATCTTTTGTTCCGGCTATTTTGGAAATTTGAGCAAAAAGTTCCGGCTCGTTGTTTTTGTACCATAAAATTTTGAACAACGTATAATGTGCCGCCGGAAATCCGTTACCGGTTCGCTGATACCATTCGTCGGGATTGATTTTTGATTGTTCAAAAAACGCGGTTGCTTCGTCTGTTGCCCGGCTGTCCGACCAGATGGGGGTTGTTTCACGAAGAACGTTTCCGTACGAATCCAACGGAACACAACCAAGACTATGACCGGAAATCGCAAGACAAGTAATTTGTTCAGGAGCAATTCCCAACGTATTCGCTTCGATTAAAAGCCGATGAGTACTTCGAACCACCGCGTTCCACCAATCTGACGGGCGTTGTTCGTGGCGGTTGATGGCGGGATAAAATGTTTCGTAATGTTCAAACACCGACGCAAGCCCGACACCATCCGTATCAAATAATGATGCCTTGTTGCCGCCGGTTCCAAGATCATAAGAAATAATCATGTTATCAGTTGAGAGTTGAGAGTCGATTCGTTAGCGACGGTCGCTTGCGACCGACGAGATGCGTCGCTCGTTTGACTTGGGGGCAAGCCCCCTTCGCTAACGGCTGAAAATTCACTACTATAAATCAATTTAATCATAGTTCAGACATTTGACTACTGGTTACTAACTCATCAAAAATATCTTGTGCTTTTTTGTATCCGATACCGAAGCGTTCGGCACCGGCTTGGTGGAGTTCGAGCAAGGTTTTCAAGTCACCAATTCCTCCGGCTGCTTTGATTCGGGCTTTGTTTCCGATTGTCTGTTTTATGATTTGAATTTGTTGAACGGTTGTACCTCCCGCAGTCCAACCTGTTCCCGTTTTAACCCAATCGGCTTCCGCACGAACCGCCAGTTCCGAAGCAATCCGAATCTGATCTTCGGAAATTTTGTTACATTCGAGAATAACTTTGAGCGGTACCGAACCGATACTCTGCTTTACGGAACGAATATCGTTTTCAACCTGTTCCAGCCAACCTGACCGCAGTTGTCCGATATTCATAACCATATCAATTTCGGAACAACCAAGTCCGATCAATTCTTGTGCCAAAAAAACTTTTGCAGTGGTTGTTTCTCCGCCGCTGGGGAATCCGATAACACCGCCGACAACAGTTTTTGTTGCGCCGTCTAACAGTTTCGCTAATTCCTTTGTGAAGCCGGGCAAGGAAAACACCGCAACACAACCGCGTTGCCGAGCAAACAACGCCGCAAGACGAACATCGTCCCAATCGGAATCAGCACGAACAGCACTGACATCAATCATCGCTGCCAGTTGTTCTATTGAAGAAATCATTTTTTGTAGTGAATAGTTGATAGTTAGTAGTGAATAGTTGATAGTTGATAGTGAATAGTTAATAGTTTCGCAAGCGTTGCTCAATATGTTTCGGGTTGAATTACAACACTATTAACTATTCACTATCAACTATTCACTAATTTATTCTCCTCTTGGCATAGCGATGATACCGCTTCTGACCAATTCGATAATTCCGAACGGTCGCATTGTATCGACGAAGCCTTCGAGTTTTGCTTCTTTTCCTGAGACTTCGATCATCATGGAAGTATCGCTGACGTCAACGACTTGGGCGCGAAAGATATTGACCATTTCGAGGACTTTGCTTCGTGCGCCGGGCAGGGCTTCGACTTTGATCAACATCAGGTCACGCTCAACATGATTCTTATCGGTGAGGTCTTCGGCACGCACAACAGTTACGATTTTGCGAAGTTGTTTGAGAACTTGTTCCCGGACTTTCTCGTCGCCGACAACAACATAAGTCATTCGGGACAATTGGCGGTCTTCGGTTTCCCCAACCGCCAAACTGTCGATATTATAACCTCGTGAGGCAAGCATCCCGGAAATATGGGACAAAACTCCCGGCACATTTTGAACGAGAGCAGAAATAACATGTCGCATCATCTTCAACAAAATAAAAAAACAAATGGAAACAAATCAGATCGCGCCGATTCAAAAACACAACCCAATTAGAATATCATATTCTCAACAATTCACAAGACCGCTGGCAACAAAACGGAATGGCTAAAATAGAACGAACAGGGTAAACATTTGAAATTGCACTTTTTATTGTAGGGGCAATCCCTTGCGGTTGCCCTGAACGATCACCAATTCAGGGCGACCGCAAATTCAGGGCGACCGCAAGGGTCGCCCCTACGGGTAAATTATTCCAAATTGTTTGAACAGGATTTTTGGGATTAAGAAGGAAGATTGATAGAATAATTTGCCGGAAATAATATCGAATCGTCAATTCTTTTCAACTGATTATCTTACCAATTTTATCTATCCGAAAAATCTTGTTCAAGGGAACTTCTAAAAACGCATTTTTGCGAAGGATTTTTTGTTTTTAACGGATGTTCCGTTTTGAGTCGGCACGATAATTGGTTGTAAGTGTGAGTTATTTTTAGGGTTTACGCCGATTTTTAGTTTTTTCTTACTGTCCACAGTGTTCGCTAGTTTTGTTTTTCCGGCGGGGACGATCTCGGGGGCGGGGATATTCGCAAGGCGGAATAATTCTGCGATCTCCGCACGAGGAGTTGGCACGCTGTTGATTGTTATGTTTTTTGATTCGTCATTTTGGTATGGGAATTGGAGTTGAATTGTTT
>JAISQS010000045.1 GCA_031274045.1 Planctomycetaceae bacterium
CAGCATCCCGACACAATTGTCCGTTATCAACGGAGCAAAAGTATCTTGAGCGTAGAGCCGACTGATTTTGTCTGTATCAAAACAGAACAACACCGCCGATGTAATCACAACAAAAAACACCGGCACAACCCTAGTTAAAAACAATCTCATTCTTTCTCCTTTTCAATTAAAGGGTGAAACTAGATTCGTACAAGAAACCGTTTCCTGCACTCAACCAACAGTAAATCAAACCACCAATGCTCTCGCAACGCACTATAAAATACGTTGCCGTAAGAGCGAAAAGTCGCAAACACAAAATCGAATACATCACAGATAAGCCCACGAACGAAAACCCGCAAACATTAACGAACGTTCAGGCATAAGCAGTCCGCAACAAATCAACTTGATCAAAAGTTCTGACCGCCCTTTAGAACGGTAACGAATGTTCTGGCTTTGGAGTTTCTTTCCATTCTTTTCCGAGTAATAAACAACCATTTGTTTTTTTATTACGTTTCATTCCGTCTTCGCCCCATGTTCCCCATTGTTTGAAGAAGAAGGCGACATTCTGTTTTTGACATTGTTGTTGAATATTTATGACCCATTCGGGATTCATGGGGCGTGCAGACATTCCGCTTTCTCCGCCCACAATAACCCAGTGAATATCAGACAAATCCAGCATACCAACATCATCAATAAGCGGCTCGATTGATAGAAACCGAATTGAAGCGGGAATTGTTCTCAGCACATCGATACGACTTTTCGCTTGGGCATGTTCGACAGTTACACCAAGCCAGGCATTTTGAGGAACTGTTCGTGTTGAAAAATATTTTTGCAACATAACATCACGTTTGGTAAGAATCTGGTAGGAATGTTGCGGCGTTTTTCGGATCGTGTCAAAAATAGAATCCAGATAGTCAAACGGCATTTTTTCGTGAAATAAATCACTCATGGAGTTCACAAAAAACTTTGTAGGTTTTTTAATGAGAAATGGTTGCTCAAGCCGTTCTGGGAGTAGAGCGAATTCAAAACCGTTTTCATAACCTTTCATATTCATGGCTTGCAGTCGGCGAGCCATTGCCTCAGCATAACAGTTTTTACAACCTGCTGATATTTTTGTACAGCCAACGGTCGGATTCCATGTTGATTCCGTCCATTCTATTTTTGTCGTTTTCATCATGGTTCTTTCATTAGTTTGGAAATGTTATTGTCATGTGATCAGCAAAAGTTCCTTTGCGAGGTGGTTTTCCACTATCTCCTACTGCTTGAATTTTATTCTGATTATACATTTCACTCAATACCGCCTTATAGTTTTTGAGGATAAAGGGTCGGTCAATACTATGTTCTTCGTAGAGAGTTGTTAGTTTAATCGTTCGTCCGCGATACGTTTTCAAAAGAGAGTCTTTTAATTCACTCAACGGTGAAGCTAACTGAAACAACAATGTCTGTTGAGATGAAACCAAATTACGTGGATTGTATTCAAAAGAAGCAACTTCATTAAGTTGACTTGTACTTTCCTGGTGCATAATTTTTTTCATTTCATCATATCCTTTAAAATGTTTACTTACAAAAATCAGGTGATGACTAGTTCGTGTGCCGTCTACATTTTTGAATCTGAAAGGTAACGTAAATCGGGTTCCATATCCTTTAATCGCCTGACACAAAGATTCGATAATCTGTGACTCTCTTTCTTGCGGCGGTAATTTCTTGACAATCTGTGTCAAAGAGTCGAATTGATCTTCAAAAAGTGCCTTCATGTGGGGTTCAACTAAAGGATTTGAAATTCCCATATTGATACGATTGTAATTAAAAAAGAATATCGCATCACATCCCCAGTCTTTAACAACCGAATTGATCAACCTAAGCGAAAGTCCCTCATATCCCCACGGGTCAACAAAAAATAATGTAGGTACCATTTTTTTTGATTCAAACATTTTAACAATTCGACCTCCAACCTCTTCGTTATATGTTTTCGGAAAATATTTTAAAGTTTGAATATTGGGCAGATTTTGAATTTCATTTTCAAGAGTTTGTATGTTTTTACTATCCTTATCATTGAATATCGTAACAAGACGTGCTCTTAATTTTTTGTTATCAATGGCTTTTTTGAGGATCATCAGAGGCGTGGACATACTCCCATCTCTATACCGACCAGGTCCGGCAAATAAATCAATATAGGCAATCTTATCTCCCATACGACCATAGCGTCTGGCGTTATTATCTTGTGTGCTGGTCATAATTCCTGCCCAAACATCAAAATATTTTGATGTTATTGTAGCTTTGACTAATGATTGTTGCTCTTGTTCATCGAAAAATGTTTTTGTCATGTTATTGTGGAGTTTTAGTGTTTTGCAGAAAAGTAATTTAACAATACGATTGACAATACCTTTGGATCGGAGAATAAGGATCCTGCCGCATTATGTCAAGATCATATTCCGATTTTCCCTAAAAAATTAGCTCTCAAAAAATCCGTGTCGTTTATGGGTTGAGGGATTGTGCGACATCGGTTCTGTATGCTACGACTGCGGGCAAGTACCCAACCAACGACGCAAGCAACACCAAACACGGTATCAACACCAACTCCACAACTTGAAAATGCAACGGATTCACTACTACCATTACCGCACTCGATATTATCGGTCCCAAAACGGCAATCAAACCATGACCAATAAACATCCCAATCACCCCGCCGCCAAGCGACAGCAATATTGACTCCAACAATATAATCAACATCACCGTGCTGCGTTTTGCGCCGAGTGCCCGCATTATTGCGATTTCTTGCCGTCGTTCGTTCATGGAGTTGTAGATGCTCACCATCATTCCAATCGCGGCAACTATAACCACCAACACCGAAAAAATAATTAAAACAATCTGAACCCTGCCAACAATCAACTCAAACAATCGCGTAATTTCGCGGGTTGGCGATGCTGCTTGAACTGAGAGATCGGTGATCAAACGATTCGCCAACGCCGCCGTCCACGTGTCCATTTTTGCCCCGCCGCCAGCTCCGTCTATTTTCAATTCAACATCACCCATATCGTTTGTTTGTACGATTTCTCCGGTTAATTCTTGCTGTTTGACCAAGACTAATATTGCCGAAATTCTGCGGTCGTTTCGTTTGGTTGCGGAGGTTATGTTCGTTGGGGCGTTGGAGTTGTTTGTTGTGTTATTGGTTTGTTTTTCGTTGGGGATATTTTCTTTGTCTGTATCATCTACTAATCCTTTTTCGTTGTCGTCGCGGGATAGTATGGCATCTATTGCTGATTTTGGGAGGTGTTCGTACATTACAAAAAATCCTTCCAAGTTTACGAAGATAGCTTGATCGTTTGGAGTGCCTGTTGGGTCAAGAATTCCTGTTACGGTGAACATGGCTGGTTCGGGATATGTATCTGATGGAATGACGGAGGCGGTTGTTGCTTTGAATTTGCTGCCGACGGTAAGTTTGGTCAACCGCGCTGCGGTGTAGCCAAGAACAGCGTCAAATCGGATCCCCGGTTTAAGATTTTCACCTTTGTAGAAAGTGTAAGGACGATCGTTCAAGTAGCGCAATTCGGTAAAAAATCTTGGTGTTGTTGCGATTATTTGCAATCCGCGCAAAGCGGTGATGCGTTCACCGATTGATATTGGGATTGCGACTTTGACGTGTGAGGAGTAGCGTCCGGTATCGATTTGTTTGAAGTAGTTGTATGGGATGGTGTCGCTGAGTTGATTTGAATAAAATACCGCGCCGAGAACGGTATCCAATGCCGACCCTTTTGGTGGACCGACAACAAGATCGTAACCTTGTGCGCTCCGCTTAAACGTCTGATCAAGCACACCATAAATCACTATCACCGCCACAACCAAAGCAACCCCAAGCCCCATCGAAAACGCCGTCAACCCCGAAGCCAACGAACGATGTTGAATACTACGCCACGCAATTTTCCAAAGTGACATTTTGTTAAATCCTCAAAAAAAAGGTTATTGTTAGTAAAAATAAAATAAAGTTACCCGCACAAAGTTTTCCAATTATAGTTGCTTTCCGCTTTACCGCGAAGCGGCGCGGACAGGAACGCGGGCATCCCGCCCTCGTTATACCACACATCTTTTTTGAGAATACGAAACATACGAAACATACGAAACATACAAAATAAACGAAAAGTAATTTCGAAAATTTTTTCAACGCGAAATACACGAAAATACAAAATGCGCGAAATTTTAATAAGCACATTTTAAAAATCACTTTCGCGAATTTCGTTTTTTGGCGTGTTTCGCGTTGAAAAATATTTCGTTATGTTTCGTATTCTCTAAAAAAAGCATCTCACCAACCTAAGCAGAGTCCTAGATTGAGAAAATGCGTTACTTGCCGACCATTCAACGTAACGTCATAATCAAGAAATAAACTTTTTTGATTCAAAAAACTCCACTTCATTCCAAGACCAAGCCAAATCCAATCACGTCCGATATTGCCGTCGTAGAAAAAGATTGATGGGGTTGATGCGCCTTTGCCTTTGACTGAGGAGAAGTGGCTTGAGTAGAATGGCTGCGGATTTTTTAGCAACTCGTGAACCCACGTAAATCTTGATTGAAACAATAACAGACCCGCAATCGGCTTCCAATTAAAACGAATACCGAG
>JAISQS010000094.1 GCA_031274045.1 Planctomycetaceae bacterium
ACACCACACAACGCAAAAATTATCCCCAAAACAGAAATAAACGTAAACCAAAGCGTCAAATAAACCAAAAAAGATAACACCCCAAACACCAACGCAAGCAACGCAAATACACTCACCTGTCTATAACCAGCCTCACCATCAGACGAATCGTTATTCCATTGAGATGAAAAAATTGAACCGGTAACCGGTTGATCGTTAGTTTGTTCTTTCATTTGGATTCCAAAAAAATAAATTTAAAGTTAAATTTGCCGATAATCGTGATCACAACAAACATCGACTTGCAAAAAAATCATACACCAACTCAAACCGCCCACACACCGCACAAGTTGAAAAACTCCGAAAGAATCTACCAAATAATCCGCAAAATAAAAGACGGGGGCTAACAAAAAAATACATTTTCCTACAAGATACACAAGATACATCACAAGATCGAAAAACATCAAAAGCACGTCATCAAATTACCGCGAAGCGGAAAAGGACTGGAACGCGGGTGTCCCGCCCGCCTCTGTGTGTAATAGAACCAAAAAAGTTGGAACGGAATACCAAAATGTTTTGGTAAATGTTCTCCAACACGTCTTGGCGTTCCTTCCAAACTTATTCGGTTTCCTAATGCACTTAGGCGGGCGGGACACCCGCGTTCCAGTCCATCGTCGCTAACGGCAATTGTGTGTGGTAACGTTCAGTGTTTATATCTTTGTTGATTTTTTTAATTTTTGTAGATCCATTTTGTTAGTATTGATTCTAGTTTTGCGGGGTCGATTGGTTTTGCTAGGAAGTCGTTCATTCCGCAACCGAAGAAAGTTGCGATGTTACTTGGATTCGAGTCGGCTGTCAAAGCAACGATTGGTAGTTTGTCCATGTTCGGCAACTCTCTGATTTTGGCGGTCGTCTCCAAACCATCCATCTCCGGCATCAAATGATCCATGAAAACCAAATCATATTTATTTTTGCCCACAAGCTCAACCGCCATCATGCCGCTGTCACACGTGTCAACCTGCACCCTAAACGGAATCATCAATCCTTGAGCTACTTTCAAATTTGTAATGTTGTCATCAACAACCAACACCCGCGCATCCGGCGCAACAAAATGCGCGGTATGAATTGTTGTCGGATGCTCTTGAGAAACTTCAACCACGCCATTAAAAATATCCGCAAACGTCACCGAATAAACCGGCAAATACACCTGCAAAATCTCACTCGATAACGACGGCTCCTCAATATAATTTTGCACATCCGCAATCACAACCAAACTAATTCTTTTTGAAAAATTTTTCTTCGACAGGTATTGTGCGTTTATTGTGTTGATCAAGTTTAGAAAAAATTCACCTGCGAGCGGAATTGTAAAAACGTAGTCAAATTGCTCTGATTTTATCTTCGATTCGGCTTCCTGCAAATCTACGACAACCTCGAAATTTACGTTTAATGATTTTAGATTTCGTTTGTATGAATCTGCGAAAATTTGTCTTGGTTCGTATACGATGACGTTTATATTTTTTGCGTTCGGGACAAAAGCTACCGGAGAATAACCTTCAAATTTTTGTGTTGTTGTAACTTTAAATCTGCTTCCTTTTCCGTATTCGCTTTGTACGGAGATTTCGCCGTTCATCATTTTTACGAGGCTTTGTGATATTGCTAATCCTAGTCCCGCGCCGGTTGTTTCGTGATTCGCGACTTTGTCAAATCTTGTGAAGTCGCCGAAGATTTTATTCATGTTTTCGGGTTTTATTCCGATTCCGGTATCGGCGACTTCGATGGTCAAATTGACTTTGTTATTTGCCATTTCGCCGCTTATTGTTAGTTGAATGTATCCTTCTTTCGTATATTTTGCGGCGTTGCTTAACAGGTTCAGCACCACTTGCCTCAACCTTATCTCGTCACCAACTATATACTCCGGCAACCGCCCGTCAACCTCAACCAAGAAATAAACCTGATGCTCCAAATACGCCGCCGCAACAATACCGACAATATCACTGATAAAAGACCGCAATTGATACACCGTCTCAATTATCTCCATCTTGCCCGACTCAATTTTAGAAAAATCGAGAATGTCGTTTATGATTGTGAGTAAATTATTGCCGGCTTGCTTAATATTCATCACCATCTCACTCGCCGAATCCGATAACTTCTCATGCAGCGCAAGCTCCGACATGCCAATTATCGCATTCATCGGAGTACGAATCTCATGACTCATGTTCGCAAGAAACGAACTCTTAACTCGGCTGGCTTGTTCGGCTTGTTCTTTTGCGGCGAGAACCTCCGTAACATCGTGAAACAACAACATCGCTCCTTCGGATTTGCCGGACATATCAACCATCGGGGCAATATAAACATTGTAATCTCGCTGCGAAATTTTCTGCGCCCAATCCGTACGATGCGGCACCTCCAACCCGCAACGCTCCAACATCGACTTCTTCAAAGCACCCACAAGCCCCAAAAAATCAGACGAACAAAAAATATCACCAAACACACGAGCATTGAGAAACGAAAAAGAATCTTGATCCAAAAGACGCAAAAAAGATTGAGTACAATAAACAAACCGCGACTCACTATCAACCATAATTATTATGTCACGGCTATTCGCAAGAAGACTGTTAAAATATTTACCTTGACGGATTCGTTTTGATTGCAGCTCCGAATCAATATCACTACTCGCACTCAAAGCCTCTTTTGTCCGCGCTATCAACGTCTCAAGACGCGTAAGCTCTTCTTTAAGACGGCTGTTTTCTCTTAACAATGATTCACGATATTGATTCAAATCAATCTCTTTTTTCGTATCGTTTGACATGAGGATAAGTCTCTGCAATTATTTTTGTGTTGATATTTCAAGCCGGTATCAATTTGTGCGTTCAGCAATAAGAAATGGATAATATACTTTTTGCGTTTGAAAATTCCCTTTTCAATTGCAATCACCATGATTTATAGAGGCGCAAGTTACTACGTCTCTACTTTTCCCTTTATCGATACACCGTATCAATACGTTGCATCAACGCCCTGAAAGGTCAAAATATCATAGCGTAGGGCAACGCCCTACGATAATTGATTGCAAATAACCTTCGCCCCAACGGGGCAACAATATCAGACCAAACGGAAGTTTTAGTTTTCAGTTTTAATATAATCCTTACAGAAAACTCACTACTAAAAACTTCCATTATTGTTGATATTGTTGGGGCGTTGCCCCGAGTGGGGTTTGTGAATCCCTTTCGTAGGGCGTTGCCCTACGCTATGAGCTTGTTGCCCTTTCAGGGCGTTGATACTGTGAATAAAAAACACAATGTAATACCCCCACAAAATCCGAAGTAATCAGAAATATTTTTCGTTTATCTTATCTTTCCTTATCTTTCATTTTTTTCTTGTGTTTTAACGTTTCTGTGCATTATTTTCATTGGTATTCTATTTTTTCGATGAGGTCGTTTGGTTCTTGTTTTCGCAAGATTTTTCGGATGCACGGCAACCAAAAAGTTTTTGCGGAGTAGATGAAGCGGGATTTGAATCCGTTGTGGAATATTTGGAATGTGGAGTGGTTGATGTTGTTGTTTGACAGTCGCTCTTTGTAATCGTATGTTGTGCCGCAGAAGTCAAATTTTTTCTTTCCGCTTTTGATGAGATAATCTAATTCATGCACAAAAAGTATCATACCCGGCGCAAGTTCGCGGAATTGCGTATCGTGGTCGTTGATTAGTGAGAAGTATGTATCGTTGTTCGTCAAAATGTATCCGGCGGAAATCGGTTTTGTGTTTAGTATTGCGGCTGCGATTATAACTTCGCCGCGTTCGGATAGGACGGCAGTTATTTCTTTGTAGAAATCAATATAATGCGGATTTGAAAATTCACCTTTCCAACTCCGGCGATGTACCTCAAATAACATTTGCAACCCTTCATCTATCTCCTCACGCTTCTCAAAAAAACGTAAATTTTTCGCGTCGCCGTAATCCTTAAATTTACGCATACGCCGCCTCAAATCCTTGCGCGCCTTGCTGTCCAACATCTCAAAATAATCATCCAACGTACCACCCAACTCAATAATCGGAGCGTTGAATCCTTGACGACGAATCAATGCCGAACGGACAAGATTTTTTGGGTCAAGACAAAATTTATGAAACCGCGACAACTCAGGAATATTCACCAACTCAATCATGTCCCAAGATGATTTGTCCAAAAAAAGTTTTGCCCAAATCTCACGAAATACCAACTCACAATCAGACAACACATCAAAATAAATCATATTACGCGGCAACATACCAACATCACAAAAACCAAGCAAACGATACGAAACACCACAAGATTTACTCACCCAACGAACCAACGGCAAAATACCAACTACACGCAACCCCTCCGCCACCGTAACAACCGACAACTCCCAATGACTCGGTTTGCCAAAATGAAGCCACGAATGATAAAACCAATCCCACGAAAAAAACGGCGCATTCGTTTCAGGATTATTGCGGACAAGATCGTTCCACGAATCTTTGATGGCGATTAGTTCTTGTTCTGTTGTGATAATTTGAGTTTTCATTTTTTTGAAGTTGAAGTTGAAGTTGAAGTTGAAGTTGAAGTTGAAGTTGAAGTTGAAGTTGAAGTTGAATGTGAAAGTGATATTGAAACAGGTTTGCCTCGCGTCAATTTTAACCAACGCCATTGCCAAAACCATTTTCCTTTTCTCGCTAGGAAAAGACAGTAAGTTAATTTAACGAAGCGAACGTAGTAAGCGGCTCCGCAGCATTTGAAACCGACTCGTTCGTGTGATTTTACGGATGAAAAATTCGATTCATCAACACACGAATAAAACTTATCATTCGGATACGCCGCAAAACAATTTCCCGCAATCAACGGAAAAATTCCCCGACCGCGCCAAGCCGGATCAACAAAAACATTGGCAACAAATTTTGCCGTCGGTTCGATTTCAATTTGCAAAAGCCACGCATCGTAACCTTCCCAATTTGCAAGATAATACCCCGAATAAAGCCAAATAACACCAACAACACGCCCGCCGGACAAAGCAGCCCAAGCCTCAATTCCATCCCTATAAAATTGCTCGTAAAACCGCAACACGCCCGCGTCACCGGCGTAAAGATCACGAACTATCGACGACACCATCGCTGCATCTCCGCGAACAACATCAACATCATCAGACTTTTTGTACAATAATTGTAAGCTGCGATCCAAAGAATAAAAAACAGATTTGCGCAAATTAAAAAAACGCGCCGGAATAAACGCCGCCGCACAACCTTGAAACAACAAAAAAAAACGGAATCGACTAATCAAATACAAACAAGTACGAATCTTTCGGACAAATTTTAACACGATCATTTTGCGGTTAATTTTTTTGATTATTTCGTTTTTTGTGGGATATAGTTTTTTTAGCACGCAGATAACACCAGATTCTAAAAATATTCGCAGATGAAGAAAAACAATGAAATCTGTCTGCGCAAATCCTAATAATCAGTGTTA
>JAISQS010000118.1 GCA_031274045.1 Planctomycetaceae bacterium
CTGCAACCCATTCGCCTTGCGGATTCACGAGCAGCTTGGACTGCGGGCAAAAGCAAAGCGATCAACACACCAATAATCGCGATTACCACCAGAAGCTCTACAAGAGTAAAACCAAAAAACGCCAGAGGTTTTTTGAGAGAGAAATTGCGAAATTTACCGTTATTACACGTATTGTGTAAACGTTGCGCGCCCCCCCCCCCTACCCATTTTGACATTTTCAATTTCGCCCTTAAAATTAGCCGAAATTTTCAACATTTCCAAACTCAAAATAGTTTTTTTCATAATCTTTCTCCTTACTTTTAAAAGATTTGACTGAACGTAACAAACTGAAATGTTGCCGCAAAACAAATTTTGCTGCACAACCCTAATAGGCAGCAACACGGCAACGGACATTTTTAATCAGGATGAATCCGACCGCGAATAAAACTCACAACAAACCGAGCAACACGCAACTCACACCCGATTCAAACCCGACAAGGTGAGATAATACTACGTGTCGTCAAAAAAAGCAACATCACTATTTGATATTTTTCCAAAATTTTAAAAACGACCCAAAATATCAATCAATATTGTTCAGACTGACCCGCAACCACAACAATTTCCACCGAGCGATTCATTTTTAGTGGAATGCTAAGTTGATGGTTTATTCTAATTTTTCTGATTTTTCGGATTGTACTAATTATTTGTTGTGAATTTGACGATTAGTTGGTTAGCGTTCCGTCTGCGTTGGGGTATTTTGTTTTTTGTCCCTTAATGTCAACGAAATTTATAATGCGTTTTGTAAATTGACTACTGTTTGCAATGAACATTTGCAGGCGGTTGCGATCATTTATTATTGACGCTGTCACCTTCACATAAAATCAGAGGATTTGTTGTATGTCAACTTTTAACACTTCAAGAATCGCAGTCTGCATAACAATAGATGCAGAATCCGACCAACTTGATCTCACGATTCGCAGTGCAAAATTGATAACAGACCAGATATTTGTTCTTGGAATTGATTTGACAGATGCGATGCGTCAATTGATAAATGATGCCGGTTTGAGCGGAGAGCTTGTTTCTGTTTGCGGGTTGGATGATTATTCTGCGGCTCGCAATCGTTTGATTGAGTATGTTGAACATGACAAGGCAGCAGATTGGATTCTTTGGCTTGACGCGGGCGACGAATTTCTTGACACTACCGTGCCTTTGTTCAAAGATTTCGTTGCCAATGAATCCGATCACAACACACTCTACGTCCTCGCCCTCCAACGCTTCGCCAAATTTGACAGATCACGACACGATTTGGACGAAGAGACAATCTCCCCTCGACTAATGCCGCTACGAAAAGGCTTACAATTCAAAGGACGCGTCCGCGAATCAATCATACCAATGGCTTTGACTCTGATGATAAAAATCAGCGCAGCACCGGGCAGAATTATTTGTCCGTCAAAATACGGCGAACCGGAATTTTTAATACGGCGAAGCACAAGAAGATTGCAACTTCTCGACCGCCTCGAAAAACAAGGCGAAATAATCGAAAACGAAAAATTGATCTACCACGCGGAAGCACAATTTGATCTCGGTAATTTTGTTGAGACGCGGCGCGATTTGGTTAAATTGATCAACGAAACAACATCGCCTTTGTTGCAGCTTGAAGGTTATTATATGTTTTGGGAGACGTGTCTGTTTTCGCCGATAGTGACGGACGCAATGACCCGAACACTAATAAACGCACTGGATCGTTTTCCGGTTGACATGCAATTATTGCTGTTCATGGGACAACATCTACAACACCAAAAACGCTACGACCTGGCGATACGCACCTACGAGACAACATTGCAACACGGTCGCATTACGCTCGATTTGTGGCATCGCTTGCGTATGATTGAGATCGCGGTAGTCTGCATGGCTTACGTTTACCATTTGTCCGGCAACAACGAAAAAGCAATATCAATATTAGAGTCAAATCTTGATAATGTTATTGATCTTGTTGAGTATACGCGGCATTTATTGAATTTGTATATTGCGGAGTTGCATGAGTCAAAAGCCCGCGAATTAGCCGCAACAATCTTCGGCGGCGAAGCACTAGATTTAATCCGCGACGCAATAACAGGTGCCTGTCACGGCTCCGCATGTCGATGGGACGAGGCTTTGTTCACTTTGGAAGCTGCCTATCGCAAAGGTTGCCGTGATCAACTTTGCCTACGTTGGTATGCGTTATCGTTGTTGGCAGCAAAACGACCCAAAGAAGCTGTTGTCATCATAGAAGAATGGATCAACATCACGCCGGAAAACAACGAGGCACGACTCTTTTTGCAAGCCGCAGAAAAACCGGAACAATTCACAGAAGTTCTCGCAAACGTCGGAATAAATTATTACGCCATGTCAAATAACCGCAGCAACCCCGATAAAGAAAACACCGAACGAATCGAAGCAGGTCACGCCGTACACGAAATGATCACAGCATCAGGAAAACAACCCGAAGAACAACTCATAACAAACACAACAGCAGATAACTCAACCGAAGATAATAACTTCAGAATAACATGGCACCCGGCAAGATAAATCGGACTCTTTCAAACCTGATTGCACTTGAACCGTAAACGCATTCGCACAACGTTAGCAACGGAGGCTTGCCCCCGTCGCTAACGCGACTTGTGTGGTATAACGAGGGCGTTGCCCTACGCTATGAGCTTATTGCCGCGATGCGGCGTAAAAGAACCCGCCCCAACGGGGCAAAAAGCCCATAGCACAGGGCAACGCCCTGTGAAAATCGCCCCCAAGACCACCCTCGCCCTGAAAGGGCAAAAGCCTATTCTGCTGCAATGGGCAACAGTTTATCGTAATACCTATTTGTTTTTTCGTATTCACGCATCGTAATATATCAGCGAAATATCCGTGTCTTTAACTCAACCTTATTACAATAAAATTCCCAACGCCCCAACGGGGCAATATAATCCAGCCCACCGCAACGCGGTGGGAATCGTGAATTTTTAATATCCAACGCCCTGAAAGGGCAATA
>JAISQS010000230.1 GCA_031274045.1 Planctomycetaceae bacterium
AAAATCGGCGTAGAGTTCGATCCCAAAACAAGAACTATCGGACGATGGTTAGTCGCCGACAAAAATAAAAAAGTTACCAAAAAAGTTGTCAAAAAGATTATCAAGAAAGTTGCGAAAAAGGTCAGCAAAAAAACCGGTAAAAAAGTTGTTAAAAAAAGTTCCGGTAAGAAGAAATCGTAGAGACGTTGATTGTGGTGCGGACTTTGTGAAAATCTTTTCGGTTAAAAAAACAAAAAAAACGGATCAGCCGGTAACTTATGCACCGACTGATCCGCACGGTAGAACATGTAAATCAAATACACGCTCGATTTGACATACTAAAATTTAACAATCGCCGACACTCCACCGGAAAACTGATCTGTCTTACCAGCTGCTCTGGCTGTCCCATCATCATTGTGCGTATAGAACGCGGCAGTATCTTCAAATTTATCATATCTCAATTCGGTCTTAACCGTCAACCATTTTCGTGGTGTCCAATTTGCACCGAGCGAGAATGTGTACTTGTTGTCGTATCCCTGTCCTCCTCCCGCCGAAGGATAAAGGAAGTCGTTGATATTACGTCCCCATCCGGCTCTGAATCCGAACGCCCACCTCGAATTGTACTGATAAATCGATTCGGTATTGATACCATAGACACCTTGACGATCTCCGACTTCAGGATTGATATTGTACAAGCTCCAATCGAATACTTGTGTCAATCTCCTGTTAACCTGATATTTGGCAACTAACGATTGCACAAAATAATCAATATCGTTTGTGGGATCAGTCTCATTTGTACCGACACCGAGAGCATACGATAGGGCTAAACGTTTGCTTACTTGCAAGTCGAAACCAAACAAGAAAGCGTTGTCGTCGCTGGTCTCACCAAACTGGTCGGGTTGCGCCCATCCGCCGTAAACCGACAACTTGTCATTCACGGTGTATGTTGCGTAAGCGGCGAGTGCAGTCGCGGGAACCATTGCATACGTATCTGCGAGCGAATAAAAGAAACGGTCTGTTGATTTATAGCTATTACTGCCGAACGGCGTATAGACTTTACCAATTTTAACGTTCCATTTTTTGTACGCTATCTCAAGATACGCTTGAGCAATCGCCGAATAGTAATCGCCTGTCCCCCATGAGTCGTTCGCCAATCCATGACCGGCGCCGTACTCAAGACCATTCGATTGAACCAAATACGCATCTGTTCCAAACGTGAAGTCAGTAGTTCCGCCGATATCCAAACCGCGTTTGCCGTCAACCGCTCTTCCAACCGACAGATAAAGCTGATTCAGTTGTCCGCCGGTATGCGCGACATTTTGCAACGGAGCATACCTGCCATCTGTCGCGTTACTATAACCGCCGTTACCATACAAGACATTGTTATGGCTGTAACCTGGTGTTCTAGGGTTATAAAAGTTCTTCTGACCATATTCATTTGCGAAAAATCCGGCTTCAATGTATCCGGTTGCGAACCATTTACTTGATTTTTTTGAGCAACTATCGACATCGCCGCATGGGTCGCAGCTTGAATCGTCGTCGCACGGATTGCATTCGCCTACTTGGGCACACGGTGTGAATCTATCAAATAGACCCCCTTGTGCATCAGCCTGAGTGAACTGCATTGCAAAAAGTGCAGCCACGACACCCAGACCTGCCAATAAGTTTCTTTTCATCTCTCCTCTCTTTCTTTCGTTTCTGATTTTAAACTGATTGTGGTAATTATCCTGAAAACGTATGACCGCATTCAACTTTCTCAATATCCCGCACTTTGGAAACCGCGATGCGTTGTGAAAAATAATTTTGAGTACAATTTTTTACCTACTGTTTAATTGACTCAAAATTACGGAATTTAGCTACGATATTCAGGTCTCTACACTAGCCGGTATGGGCAATAGCCTTCGGCTCCAAAATAAGCGGCGGTCAAACTTTTGCCGACACGAGCCTCACACCGCATAACAACCCCAATTGGTCATTAAACGTGTTAGCAAACCGATCACTCGCCAACATCCAGCCAACGCCGTCCGCCAACGCAACCGATGCCACTCGCTCCCAACCGGCGTACCACGAAAATCGGGTAGATGCCCAACAACCCAACACTTACCACTCAATTTTTTAGTATTGAATCGCGAGCAAAAACTTGCACTGCGTCTTTTGCACAATGTAATCGCCACTCCGACGAGAAGGGTACACACCTTCCCGCCTCTCTCATTATCGTAACAAGAAAACAAACCATACAAAGAATTCTTCAAGACAAATTAAATCCGTTACCAACCGAATATCTTAACCAAACCACCCACACAACCAAACAAGACCAAAAACAATCAGAACCACAAACAATAAACACCAAAACCACAACCAATAAACACCAAAATAACACACGAAAAACATTAGAATAATGGGTAAGAAAATATAAAAGAACCTTTGAGAAACGTGGAGAGACCGGTTTTATTTGGGGGCGTTATCTCTTGTTGTAAGTTTCGTTAGCGACGGGGGCTTGCCCCTTGTTATACCACACATCTTTTGATATCTTATTTTTTTAGAGAAATACGGAATAAACAAAATAGGCGAAACAAACGAAATTTTACCATCAACTCTTTTCGTTTATTTTGTATTTTTCGTATGGTTCGTATTCTCAAAAAACTGTGTGGTATCACAAGGCATCCTATCTGGTGCTACCTTTATAAGACTCTGCATTTGAATTGGACAACGCCGAATTGTTTTGGCTCAAGCGGATCGGTGATTTCAAATCTCAACGTAAACGAATCCGCCCCATTCGACTCAACCGCAAAACCCGACGCAACAGACGACACCGCCGAACCCGCCACAAACTCCAAACGAGTTGTCAGACTATCTAAAATTGTCACGTTACCGAGCGGCTCGGTGCCAAGATTGTCAAATCTCAACGTGAACACAATAATATCGCCGGATTTAGCTGATTTGTGTGATGCGACTTTGATCAATCTTAATTTTGAGTTTCCGGTCTTTTCGGAGTTTATTTTGAACAATTGTGCGACACCTTCTTCTTCGGATATGGACATTGGTGCGTGGTATGTTGCTTTGATGTTTATTCCTTCGGAGCCTTGCCAGACGATGGCGTTTTTGCAGCCTTCCGCAAGATGCAGAATTTCCGCCGAGCCTAATTTCGACAACCGCAACGTATTCGCGTATGACATTGTGCCGTCGAAGTTGCTGTATCCGCTTGTTCCTTGCAAAGAATCTATTTGTGCGCCGATGTTGTGTGATTTTATTGCCATCAAATCGTCACGATTCCGTGTGTATCCGGTTTTTGATTCTTGTGCGGTGAAGCCGATGTTTTGGGATGATTTCTCTTTGCTTATTGACAATTTTTGGTTTATTCCGCCTATTTCTGTCAGGTGGTCGGTGTTTATTACGCCTTCGATTTTCCGCACTGCGCCGAAACGCGGCGAGTAGATGTGGACTCGATTTGACGCTTCCACTATCGTCTTGCCGTCAATCGTGTCAAAATGCGCAACCGAATCCCCAATATCCAAATTCCGCACTATCCAATCTTGATCAACTGTTACCGGATAGTTATTGTGTCCGCCGTCGGCACCGGTTTTTTTGTTTCCGCCGGTCAAGCCGTCGCCGCCGTCCGCCAAATATTCCGCCGGAGGCCAGAAACCAGCACCCGAATTTGGTCGCCATGCACCTTGAAATTCTTCTTGGTTGTAACCGCTATCGGCAACTATCCGCGCCCCAATATTAACCAGCGACGGATCAATCCGAATCGAATCAACATCAACCTCGACCTCACCACCAACTCCCGCCGAAAGAACGCCTGAATCCGAATCCTGCAACCCAACCCCAACCTGCCGGATTTTTCCGTTATCAATATTTTGCGATTTCTGTTGCGGATTAGTCGTGCCGTTTTGTGCGTAGTTTTGAGCGTAATTTGGTGTGTAGTTTGGCAAATTATCGGCTGGTTTATGCGTCGGGTAAGGCGACTGATTAAGCTGATCGTTTCTGACAAAAGTAACTTGCCGGATTTCTTTTGGTTGTATTCCAACATGTTGAATACCTCTGGTTTGTGTTATTTCGGGTTGGGTAATTTGGGGTTGGAATTGGTTTGGTTGAATCTGGTTTGGCTGGAACTGATTTGGTGGGAACTGGTTTTGGTTTTGTTGCGGGTATGGGGCGGGGTAGTTTGTGGGCAAATAGTAGCCGGATGGTTGATTTTGTGGGGCTGGCAAGACGGCGTAATTCGCATTCGGCAAATGGTTAGAAGCTGCTTGGGGGTGATTCGAGTTGTGCGTATTCGAGTTGTACGTATTCAAGTTGTGTGCGTTCAAATTATTTTGTGCGTTTGGGATAGTGGTGTTTGTGTGCTGTATTTCAAAGCGGTTGTCTGGTATTGAGACCGGATTGACTGCAAACGGATCTGTTGGGCAGATGCGATCTTGTGGAATGCACGATACGGATGACAGCACGAAAGATATTGCTGCAAAAATTAACGGCAAAAAGTAAAGTCGTGACATTGTAATAAGATACGTAATGCGGTTTGTATTGAATCAGGCGGGTGGTGGTTTTGCCGTTGCGAAATTATTGCCTTGTTTGGGCTGTTGGCAACTTGGTGATTCGAAACTTCAAATGCAAGCAGCTTAAAAGTTTCCTCGATTTATATTGTAGGTAAAAGGCTGTAACTTTCCGGTGTGGTCTTTGTCAAAAAAAATCCATGCCGGAGAGCCGTGAAAAAAAGCCGGTTCAATTTTATTTGAGTTCGGGATTCGTCCGCCTATCTGCACAACAGCTACGGGTTTACCTAAACTATGCGCAACCCTTAACGGGTCTTCGCCCGATTTCACGTCGATTGTGGGTTGTTGTCCGAAGTCGGCGCGGATTGGCAATGCTGACTGAGGTTCTTCGAGGTAGATGACGCGGGTAACAAATTGACCGTTCAGTGCTAATTCCAAATCTTCATGCGTAATGTCAATCTGGATCGGATATTCGGTTTCTTTGCCTTTTGGCGGGAAGGTTCTTTGGAGTACGGTGACGGTTGGGAAAACTTCTTTGCCCGGATTGAAGCGTATATTTGTGACGCGGAAGCGGTAGTTTGCGCCGAGCAGGAGACCGGCAGTGTAGGGGGCATCCTTCCGCTCAACAAATGTATTGTCCACAGCGAATGCGATTTGTGTTCCGCTTGGGCTGTTAATCTTTACCGGCTGGTAATATCCGACGACGGGCGCACCCGGAACGCCCGGATATTGTGCGCCGGGATGGACTCCGGGTATCGGCGGACCCGAATACGGCAATTGAGCAAAAACCGCAACGGAATTGCTCAAAAAAAACAGCACCAATATCAAAATAAACCGGCGTTGCATCAATCAATATCAAAAAAGTTAGGAGTTTGGAATATTCTTTTTCTTACTTCGCAGCGACCTTTACGGTTAAAATTTTACCGCAAAGGACGGAAGGGTTTTCGCAAAGTCCGCAAGGAATTCGGCAGCGTTTTTTTGCAAATCAAGTATTGTTATCTTGGTACGTATGTTGGGTTTGGGTGTGCGTATGCGCCGTATGGCGGAGCGTAGGGGTTGCCGTATGGGTTCGGATTTGCGTATGGGTTCACGGCGCGGTTTGTGACGGAGCCGACCGGCGCAACTCCCGGCGGTACCATGTTATTTGGCGGCATCATTCCAGTCGGTACCATTCCGGCTGGTGGCATTCCCGCTGGCATTCCGGTTGGCATCATTCCGGCTGGCGGCATTCCCGCCGGCATTCCGGGTTGCATTGGTTGTGCGTATGCTCTTGCTGTTGGCGGAGCTGGGATTGGTTCGGCGTATCGCAACGGGTAACGGTAACCTGAATCCATCGCGACCGGTAATTGCGGCGGACCCGGCACGCCTGTTGTTGTTTTGGTCATTGGTGTTCCGTATGGTGGTATGTCGTATCCGCTTATGTAGCTTCGTGGAATTGAAGTGCCGATAACTTCGCTTGGGATAACGGCTTGTGGCGGGACACCGGGCGGTAGAGATGCGACAAGTGCTTCTCGCCGCAGACTTTCGCTCTCTGTCAATCGCAGGTCTTTATTGCCCATTCGTACAATTGCCAAAATTGCCCCTCTGTTTTGGGCTTCTGTTATCGGGTCAATTCCGGGATCAAGATCAGTATTCACAATTGTCCCCGCAACTCCCGCAACCGCGAGACCTTGAAATTCACGGTTCGGCAAATAGACAACTTTTGTGATGAGGTTGCCTGAAAGTACTTGGTCGAAGTCGTTATCGGTGAATTCGATTGGGATTGGGCAATGTACGAGGTATGTCATTGTTCGTGCGCTTGGCGGTGCAAGTTCGAGTGTGGGATAAAGTTCTTTACCCGGTCGTCCCGGAATATTTGACAATTTTAATCGGTAGACGTTTCCGAAGCCGAATTCAGCTTCGGCGGGGCAAATGAGCGGTTGTGAGTCAAATTTGCCCGGAACTTTTGCGTCGTAATGAATTACGAGGGCTTCGGGGCTGCCGAATTTTATTTGCAAGGTTGAGCCGGGTGCGGTGTTATTTGCTGGTTGTGAGTTTGGAGTAGCGGCGGCGGCAGTTACTCTCCCTAGTGCTGAGTCGGGAATATTAGGTGCGGTCAAGCCTGATGTTGCGGCGGGATCGGCGGGATCGTAGGGTACGGTCAAGGCAGTCGGGTAGTACATATTTGGTGTACTGTGGAAGTCTGCTTCGCGCTTGGGGGGGTTAATTGGCACGGGGTTATAGATTTGCTGCGCTGGCGGCATTACTCCGGCGGGCGGTGTGATTACCCCGGGACCCGGTCCGTTGACAGGCGGAACATCGTAAGGCGAATAACGGCGCAACCCCATCCAATCAGGGTTTTGACAACCCACAACAGACAACGCAACAGCTATAAATATCAATAAACTAAGCCGCATAAAAGTATCCTCCCTTTTCAATGCGTAATTGTGTAACGTACAAATGCGTACACGCAACGTACAAAAAAACCAGTCGATAACAAAGCGTAAATACCAAACTCCAATTTAAACACTGCCGACGAACGAGAACTTGCGAACATTAACAAAGCCTCAAATACAAACAGCTTAAAAACTTGAAGAGATTATACTAAAACCGTTTGCAACTTTTTCTCGTGACGTTTTGAAAATAAATCGGGGCAAATGAAACACTCTCCTAAATTCCACCGCCCCTTATTTTTTGATGTTGTTGTACAAAAAACGTGTTGTCTATGCTTTTTGTAGGTTGTGTTTTTTGTGTTCTTTAGGTTGATTTTTGGGGGATATTTTTGTGAATATTGACAAAAAGCGAAAAATTGGGCTGGACTTGAAATGTGTTATTCAATACTATTCGCAAAGTGGACTTATTCGGTGAAGTTTGATTTTCCTGATTATTCAATTTTTGTGTGGGGTTTGTGTTTGAATTGTTGTCCCGTTATCAAATTCGATTCAACCTATTCTCTAAAAACAATCATTCGACATACTATTATGTGTTTCTTTGGTATTTTCGTTACTTTTGTTCGTTCAGCTAAAAAAACTAATTTTGGCAAGTTAATATCGATTTATTCGTTACAGTTTACCATCAGTTTGGTGGTTCTTTTGCTGTCAAATTTTATTTTGTCTGTTTCGTTTGCCCAAAATACTAATATTGGCGAGTTTGGCGATTCGGGTACAGTTGTTCTAAAACGCTCAATTGATACAATTTCGCGTCTGATTCGTTTTGAGTGTGATATTCGGCTTTCAACTTATGTTGGTGGAGTTGAGTTTCCGGCGAGTGGGAAGTATGAGGAGCAGGCGGTGGCGGTGACGGGTGATGATGCGTGCGGTTCAAAAGGTGAGGTTACGAACGATTCTGAAGCCAAAAATAACACGTCCGCCAACTCGCAACATCCGCAATTCCAACGATTTCAGAGGACGATGTACCGGCAAGAAATATATTTTACAATGGATACGCCGTCGGTTCAGTATGAGCCGAATCGGGTGATTTTGGTCTGTTATCCGGGTAGGGGTGATGACCAAAACGGCAGTATTTGGCAATTTAGGTCGATTGAGGGGGTTAAGACTTTGCATCAAATAAATATTTCGGAGGTTGAGGCGGCGGTTAAAAAATCTTTGTTGTCTGGGAAGTCGTTAAAATTGGCTGGTGGTGGAGTTGATGCTTTGAGTAAGGTTGCTGATAACCATGAGTTGCGAGGTTTTACGCAGGTTGGTGCGATGTGGAATTTGGGTGGGATGGTTGGGATGTTGGGGCAGATTGACAGGTTTTATGAGTTTTCGGTGATTCCGGTGGAGGAGACTGTGTTGGATGTTCGGGTTTTTAAGTTGGCGGGCAGATTGAGGAAGGCGTATTTTGATGTTTTGTTGAAAAATCATGGCGGTCTGGGCAAAAAGGGAAAGTATCCAGAAGATATTCCTTGTGACATAGAGGTTTATGTCGGTGTCAAAGATTCCTTTCCGTACAAGATACGTTATTTGAATCGCAAGACGGAACAATCGAAGCCGACTAATTTACTTCTTGAGATCAACTACTTAAACGTTTCCATCAATGGCACACCTATCCCCGAACATCGCTTCTCAACATTCCAACATGAAGTCCCCGCAGGAGTAAGAAAAATCGACCCCAGCACCGAACAATATATCAAGTCGCTAGGTCTATAAATCTCGCGGAAAATTTTTTGTCAACAAATTATGCAGATTTAACAGATTTTTTCAAAACTAATCTGTATAAATCTATTAAATCTATTGATAAAAATCTATTGACAAAAATATTCTCAAAAAAAATTTTCCCATACCATACCTTCCCTTACCTTCCCGTGAAAAATTCACCCTTTCGTGAATTTCGTTTTTTAGCGTGTTTCGCGTTAAAAATTCACCTACAACCGTACCGGAAAAAATATCATCGAGAATAACTGTTATTATGCCGAAGATTGCGGAAGGCGATAGAGTTTTTTACGCTTACTCAATGTGCGGCTAATATATCTAATATAATCAATAATAATATGAAAGAAACGGCATCATCAATTCAGTGGCATCCGGCATTTTATGAGGCGATTCAACTTGAGCTTGAAGCATATCGGGACGATTTGAT
>JAISQS010000233.1 GCA_031274045.1 Planctomycetaceae bacterium
ACTTGTTGCTGTTTTGTTTCATCTCCAACTTTATGTTTTTTTGTTTTTCCGACAACTTGTTGATGTTTTGCCGAGTGTAATTTTGTACTAACTTGTCTTTGTTTCGGTGTTTGTAATTCTCCACCAACTTGGTGGAGTTTTGTCTTGTTATTCCGCTTCTTCTTTGGCTGCTTTGGCTGCTGCTTTTGCGGCGGCGGCGGCGCGGCTGGCGCGGTCTGTTGACAAAACTTGTCTTAACAATGCAGACACGTCTTCAAATGGTCTATCGCTTGGCGGACCTGCGGCGTATTGCATAACTGATCTTTGGGTTCGTTCGGTTAGTGAGAGTAGCATTGAGGAGACGGTGCCGTAACTTGGACCTTCTATTACGATTCCTCTTTTGCCCGATGCGTCTTGTTTGCGTGAAAAAGTACGGCTCGCAACAGCAAGAAACGAAACCGCAGAATCAAGCCGCTGCAATGTCAAAAGCCGTCGGACAAATTCTTGACGAATATCGTTGTGGTCGTTCATGCGGTTGTCGGAGAGTATGTGCAAACCCGGCGTAAAACGCTCAATCTCCACAATATCACCGCCGTAAACCACGCCGCCGCTATGACGATCAACACAGACAATATTACAACCATCATAACCGCCGCTCAATAACTCAATAAACGTCTTCTCAAGTGCCTCCTCCGCATTCTGACAATTAAGAATCTCCTTGCAAAGAATACCGCGCGATGTCGGCGCAACAGGAATTGAACGTTTTGGACAATTCAATACTGAAACCAAAAGTCCGTATTGATTGACACCAGCCCAAGTGCCGTTAGCTTTTTTATCTATTCCGCAAACAACACGGGGGCGACCCGATTGAATACGCGGAGGCATTGCGGCTCGGCTAAACCGCTCCTCACGATTCATCGCAACAAGTAACGGCGAATCTTTTGCCGAATGATATTGAATAGCAATTATACCCATAATCCAGTCTTAAATATTTCTGCCCCGCCCCCGCCCCGCCAAATCAACTCACCAAAAAACAGGCTGCCCAAATGCAAACCCGACACCATAAACAGAACTCGTTTAAGTATTTTTTGATTCATGCAATTTGACAAGTGAGAGACAACACAGCTTAAATTGTTAATACGCTTTTGTCCCAACGGAATCAAATAATGCGTTGTGTGCAGCGTAAGTTTTCGGAATTGCCCGCAAATTTTCAAGTCAAATAAATCAACCCAAAAATATCACGAACAGCTAATAACCCCCCAAAAGATTCAAGTTCAAGTTCAAGTTCAAACTCAAAATCTCAAACTCAAAATCCACAAGGCGACAATTCTCCCACCCAATCAAAAACCGAAAACCCCTCTTTCGTGGGGCAATCAAATTGCACACGACGTTTCGCGGTATACGTGCTGTTTTTGTGTATTGACATCAATTCGAATGCCGTTAGAATTGCGACCCGTTTTGTGTTTATGTTGTTTTGGGTGAATTGGGGTTCGGCGTGAATTGTGTGTTGTTGCATCGTCGTGTAGCGTAGTGTTTCAAGTTTTAACTCGCTCCGTTTTTTTGTACGAATATTGCCAAAGTTACCGCGCCGCATCTTAATTTTGCCCGCCAACTAGTCAACCAATTAACCAAATATAACTAAACCAATTTACCAATTTACCAATTTACCAATTAACCAAAAAAATTTTTAGGAGATTATGTTATGAGGACAATTTTATCACGTGTGAGTTTGCTGATTGTGTTTGCGATGTTGCCGATTGTTGCGGCGGCTCAAGAGAAGACTCCGCAACCGATTGACGAGGCAACAATGAAGGCTTGGAGCGAGCCGTATCGGGGTTGGAAGTATCACCCAACGCCGATCATTCCCGCCAATTATAAAATTCCCGGCGCGGAAGATTTTCACAGTTACGATGTTCCTTGCGTCTATCAATTGAAGGACAAACCGGATACTTGGTACATGAGTTTCATCGGATTCAACGGCAAAGGTTACAACTCTTTTGTCATTGAAAGCGACGACCTCGTCAACTGGAAGAATCCAAAACTCGCTCTCGGATTCGGAAAAGAAGGCGAGTTTGATTTTGGGGGTTGTGTGATTGGTGCTTTTTTGTATGAAAGTTGGGACATCAAGTCGCCGCGTATTTTGAAGCAGAAGGACGGCAAATATTGGACGCTTTACGGTTGTTATCCGAAGCAAGGCGGTTATGAATTGCGACCGGGTTATGAGGGGATTGCGTCGAGTGAGGACGGTATAACTTGGAAGCGGGCATTTGACAAACCGATTCTTTCAGTGTTTCAAGATGATTGCAAGAAGTGGGAAAAAGATTGTATTTATCAACCTTGGCTTGTTGAACACAAAAATAAATATTACAACTTTTACAACGCTGCGGAGGGCGGAATTGAGCAGATGGGGTTAGCCGTTTCGGACGATTTGCTCAACTGGAAACGCCGCGAACACAATCCAATCATACGTATTCGCAAAGGCGGATACGATGAGAAGTTTGTCTCTGACGGTAAAGTTTTCAAGGACGGCGATCATTGGGTGATGTTTTATTTTGGTGTTGGCAAGGGAGGTGCGAGTATTATGATTGCGTTTTCGCGGGACTTGGAAAATTGGACTGCTGACGCGGAGCCGCTCTATAAATTCGGGGGTCATCCGACCGGTCTTGACAAAACTTACGCTCACAAGATTTCACTTGTGTACAACCCAAAAGACCAAACTTTCTACATGTTCTACTGCGCCACCGGCAACAAAGGACGAACCATCGGTCTAATAAAATCAAAATGAATTTCAGAGTAGAAACGCAACGCATCGCGTCTCTGTTTGGATAATTGCACAGGAAGATAAGTGAAGGTAATGGAAGAATATTTTGCCTGATTATTTCGTCGTTCCCTTTATCAATATACACGGTATCAATGCGTTGGCATCAACGCCCTGAAAGGGCAAAATATCATAACGTATGGTAACGCCCTACGATAATTGATTGTAAATAACCTTCGCCCAAACGAGGCAATAATATCAGACCAAACGGAAGTTTTTAGTTTTCAGTGTCGATTCGTTAGCGACGGTCGATTGGGAGCGACGAGATGTGTCGTTCGTTTGACTTGGGGCAAGCTCCCTTCGCTAACGGTTGTTTTGTTTGAAAAATTAGGAGGAAATGAGGTTTTGGCGTGTTGGTGAACCGAAGTTTTTTTCCGCCCCATTTTGGCTTTTGCCCTTTCAGGGCGAGAGTTATTGGGGGCGATTTTTCACAGGGCGTTGCCCTGTGCTATGGGCTTTTTGCCCCGTTGGGGCGTAAAAAAATTCGCCGCAACGTAAGGTAGCCAACTCCGTTTGTCAAATAGTTATTAAGGTAAGTAAAATTGGTCGTACATCGCGAATTGGTAAAGCGTGAGTTAGTCGGGGATCAATATCGGTAACAAAATTATGGCTATGGTGATGGCGAATGGGAATTTTCAAGCGCAAAAAGTATATATTACGTTGGTGTATTGATAATATTTCAAAAAAATTGTTTTTTGTTTTAGGACAAAAAACGCATAAAAATTTGTGAGTGATATGATGAGAAATTTTGTACAAAAATACCAATTGATGTTTTGTTGTGGTGATTTTGTGTGGAGTTGCCGGTTGGTGTTGTTGATGATTTTGGTGATGGTTTTGTTTTTTGTTGGCGGTTGTACGGGTGGTAAGATGCCGCCTAATCCTGATCCTGATATTGATAATAACTCCGGTTTGACAACGAATTCCGGCTATGTTGAGCCAATGTTTCCGTTGATAGATTCGGGCGTGTTTACGGACAAAGAATTGCCCAACAACACGACGGTCACCACCACCAACACTAACAGCGACAACGACGACACAACCAAAGAACAAAACAGACCCGCTCCAACAGAAAACAAAAATCAAAATAAAACAGACACAGAAACTGAAACAGAAACCGACACAGAAAAATCAACACCAGACGAAGAAAAAAAAACTGAACTACGTCAACATCAACTTGAAATTCAGCTCGCGATGTTGTTGTCGGATCGAGAAGTTAGCGGTTGTGATGTTGACGAAATCTATCGCCGCGCCGACTTCAACATGAATCATACAAGCGGCGGTAACATTGCGGCTGTTTTGTTTTCTCCCGCAGGAAAATCAGGGCAAAACGCTTCTGTGAGTTCTGATTTACCGGTTAAAGTTAAGTCGCCGCTTTCGCCTTTGGTTGATGATCTTGTTGGTCAAGTCGACAACTATATTAGCAAGATTGGTGAAAATTTGAGTGATCTTAGTACGTCTGAAAATTATCCCGAAGATGGCGAATCAATTTATCGTGATGCGGGCGGGCTTGCACTTGTTGCGTTGATGATTGGATTGGCGGACGCGGATTCTAAGTATAAAAAAGCAGCACCGGCGTTGATTGATTCCGCGTGCAAACTTGCTGTTGCGAAGGATTATAAAATTGCCGAATCGGAATTTGCTCTTTTGAAATCTGCGTTGACAAGCAGCGGACAACCGGAAAAAATCAAGTTGACAAAAATTATAAAACTTAAACCGTTGATGAAAGCGATGCCCAACCTCAGCTCAAATGTAAGACGAATCACAAACACCGAAGCGAAATTAAAAAGACAACTCGGCAGGAAACCAAACGATATTTTCGGACAACTCGCAGCACTCGCGGCAATAAGCGAAGGGAGCATCCAAAACGGAGATGAAACTGAAAAACCGAGCGAAATTGAGGCGTGGAAAAAAGAATGCGAACGATTTCGAGATGCCGCAATAAAAGCAAATAACGCCGCACACGCATTCGCAAACGGAAAAATTCGCTACGAAGATTATTGGTCAACCTTCAACGAAATGAACCGCGCATGCGACTCCTGCCACAAAATATTTTACCCGCGAGCAATCAATCAAAATGAAAAATAATTACTACGAAGTCAATTAATTTTCGTTGCGCAATTTTTATTCGGGGGAATTATTTACAGGAAAATTGAGGAATGCAATGGAAGAATATTCCTGTTAAAAAATGTCATTAGCATCGTTGCAAAACGCAAAACGCAAAACGCAAACGAAATATCAGGTACAAGCCGTTTAAAATTCCTAACAAAAAATAGTTGATAAAAAATGTTCTACAATAAATTCCTTTTATTTTTCTTGGTGATTATTTATTTGATTCTTTTTCCGTTTATTGTTGGTTGTTCGTGGTTTGAGCCTATAATTTCTAGTGTTACGGGTGTTCGTGTTGATGCGGTGGCGGGTGTTGATATTTTGCAAAACGGCGGCGAATATTGGGAGACGATTACTGTTGACGGCAATCAGATCGGATTCCAAAGAACCGCGTTAAGCCGCCTAGAAGATAAACTATTATTTGAACAACAATCACGCCTGATTGCTTTGCGGCACGGCGAACGATTCGACGTGGCAATGTTGATAAAATCCGAATCAGACAGCAACGGAATGATGACAAACTGCAAGCTACAAATCACAACCGGACGCAACCCAATCGAAACGAATTTCTCAATCAAAAATAATAAACTTGTCATCACAACAGAAAAAAATCAACAAGAAATCGAATGGCAAAAAACCGCCGGCGCAGACGCAATTATAAGATCGTTGCTTGCGAATCCTTTGAAGTTGAGTGAAAAACGGCAGATAACTTTTTTTGATCCGTCCCAATCGCGAATAGTAAAATCAATGATGACGGCTGAATCAATTGAACAAATTCCAATCAACGGCGATGTCAAAAATCTGCTGCGAATTAACGTACAAAATCAAATCAATCACGACTCGCAACAAGAATATATCTACTGGACAGATCGCGGCGGCAATATAATTCGAACGGAGACAGTTCTTGATAAAAAAGTTATTACAACTAGTCGTTCGCCCAAAAAACTTGCGATATCGATCATTTCGGATGAGCCTAATGTTGATCTTGGTAATTTTGGCGAAGTGATTTTGGACGGGCAAATTGAGTTGCCGCGAACGGAATCTCCTATTTCGTATCAAGTCAAATTTACGCCGCATTTGCCGAAAGGTACATTTACAAATTCGGCGTTCCAAAAAATCGTTCCTCTTGACGATTCGTCGGTGCAAATTACAGTTTGGAGTGCGGTTGGAAACATTCCGAAAAACTACGGCAACACCGAATTTGACGGAACAAACGATGAGCCGCAATCAGATGATCAATTTGAAGAGTATCTTGTGTCGAATGGTTTTATTGACTTGGACGATCCGGTTTTATTGCAACTTGCGGCGGCGGTTGATTCGAGCAAGATGACGGATTGGGAGACGGCAGTAATGTTGGAGAAGTTGGTATCGAAAACGGTGAAGTTGAGTTCGTTATCGGTCGCGTTTGCGTCGTCTGCTGACGCTTTGCAATTGCAAAAAGGCGACTGTACGGAACAGGCGGTTTTGTTGGCGGCACTTTGCAGAGTAAAAAAAATTCCGTCAAGAGTTGTGCTGGGATTAGCATTTTCCGTTGCGCAAAATGGAACTTCACAAAATCAAAACAATCCCGCAAATCAAAATGACAATAACCTCCAGAATATCACGCATAATAAAATGGTTTTTCATCTTTGGAATGAGGTGTATGTTGATGGTATTTGGTGTCCTCTTGATGCGGCTTATGCGCTTGGCGGGGCAGATGCGGCGCGGATAAAGAT
>JAISQS010000298.1 GCA_031274045.1 Planctomycetaceae bacterium
CTCTTGCAATTTTCACCGCAACCCAACGCATCCGCGCGGCAGACGGCTGTCCACATTCTGATGTTGCTCGGAGTCAATCTGTTCGCAAGCCGCCGCACGCTGCTGAAATCCGGTGTCTCGTCAATTTGGATAATGTTGTAAGCGCGGTGTTCGCGGACTAGATTTCGCACATGCTCAACGAGGTAATTCGGCGCACGCATTCTTTCAAGGAATGTTGTTGCGGGAGTGACTCCTTCTACTTGGTGGTTTGGGGATGACCATTTTCCGTGTTTATTGATGATGGTTGTTGCGGGTTTGCCGAAATCGTGACAAAGACCGGAGAAGACGAGAATCATTCTGTCTTTGTCGCAGAAATTTTGTTCGTCGGCGATATTAGCTGCCGCGTCGCAGACCATTGTTGTGTGGGTGAAAACGTCGCCTTCGGGGTGATACTCCTGATTTTGCGGGCAATCAACCAACGCCGCTATTTCTGGAAAACAAGAAATCCAACCAGTCTCTTTGAGCAACCTTAATCCCTTTCCAAGATGATGACCTTTAACTCCCCATTTTTGCCATTCCATCCAAATCCGCTCTGCCGACAGCGTGTTGTATTCGGGCAAAATCTCGCGGCATAATTGAACCGTGCGCGGCTCCATCTCGAATCCAAATCTCGCGGCAAATTGAACGCCGCGCAAAACACGCAACGGATCCTCACGAAACGCATCGGAAGCAGCTCGCAAAATTCCATGTTCCAAATCAGACACACCGCCGAACGGATCATAAATTGAACCGTCCATTCGCAAACCAATCGCGTTAATCGTAAAATCACGCCGAGCAAAAGCCGCACGAGGATCAAGATAAGGATCAGACAATACATCAAAACCAGTATGACCAACACCAGACTTTGACTCAGTTCGGGGAATACTCAAATCAATCTCGTTGTCAACTTTAATCGTCCCGAAACTTTCGCCAACCAAGCCGACATTAAAATAAGGTCTCAATACCCGCAATATCCGATCATAAGAAAGACCATAAACCTCAACATCAAAATCCTTGCTCACAATCCCAAGAAACGCATCACGCACACACCCGCCAACAAATAAACAATCACTAGCTCCGCCGCCAACCAACAAATCAATCACACGGCGAACCTTTAGACTAGGTTCAAATAAAAAATTTAACATTGACCCAAATTAAAAAAATAAATTCAAATAAAACAAATACAAACCACAATTTCAACAACAAAAATATAACACAACCGATCGGAACGCGTGCGGGACACCTCGTTCGCGTGACGTTAGCGACGGGGGCTTGCCCCCGACGAAATTGGGGCGAAAAACGTTATAAGGCAACGTAAGGTGGGTAACCGTTCGTGTTGGTATTGTAGGGGCGAGGCTTGCCCTCGTCCCAAAGGAGCGTGAAACGCATCGGTTCACCAATCTGCCAATGTCGGCAACGCCGACAATTGGCGTGCAAAACATTTTAGTTTTGGGCGGTAGAAATTCCAAAACCTTTTCCGCTCCTTTGGGGACGAGGGCAAGCCTCGCCCCTACAATACCAACACGTTTTCCGCTCCCGTTGTCTGCCTGTCGGCAGACACGATTCACCAAGAAAGTCCAGCGGTCGGTTGCCTACCTTACGTTGCCCACCTTACGATCACAAACGCATCAACCGTCCCATTTCGTTGTGGGCTTGCCCACGTCGCGAACGCGAATTGATTTTCGTGTGTTGATGAGTATTAAATTCCTTCTCTTTGTGAAATTTCTGTTATGGTTTCTTCTTCTTTTTGCCAACGTCTGATTGAGATATTTGTCACGATGCAGAGGAAGGTGAAGACGATTGCGATGAAAGCCATTGACAGTTGGATGACGTGATCGTTTGCGACTTTCTTGCTGTATTCCGGCAATGATTGCACGCACCACGCAACACTGATGACAAGAAGATAAGCCGGCGTAATATATTTTATGACAAATTTGATTGCAGTTGGAATCTTCATGCTTGAGCCGCGTTCAAGTTCGGCGATTCCTTTGTCTAGCCCGAACCACCACGCAAAAGCAATTGCCTGAAACAGAGCAATAAAAAACACCAACAGATTCGCCACCATAAAATCAAATGTATCCAACGCACGAAGTCCATTTGAAAAATAGAAAACAAACAACGACCCTATTCCGCAGACGGCAGCCGCGATTGCAATTGACCGAGATCGCCGCAAACGCAATCCCTCCTCAAGAAACGCAATCAATGGTTGAAGCGTCGAAATAGAACTAGTAATTGCCGCAAGAAACAGAAGCCAAAAAAATAAAAAACCAAAAAATCTACCAAAAGGCATAAGAGCAAAAACCTGAGGCAACGTATAAAAACCAATCGCAAAAGAATTCTTCAACGTATCCGAATTTAAAAATTCCGGTCCGAGAAAAACATAAGCCGCAGGAACAACCATCAACGCCGCAATAACCGTCTCGCAAAATCCATTCGCCGTACAAGACGTACCGCACGAAAGAATCATATCATCAGAACGCCTCGTGTAACTTGCATACGTTATCACCAAACCCAGACCGATTGACATCGTAAAAAAAACATGACCCGCCGCCGCAAGCCACGTCTGCGAATTTGACAACCCGCCCAAAAAAGTCTTCCCCTCAACTATCAATCCGCCATCCGCCGAATAAACCGGAGGTTGCGAAGGATTCCAAATAAACCCCAATCCATCCAACACTCCTTGACCGTCAACCTGAATCGGCAGAGTCAAAACACGAACGACAACAATTATCGAACAAAAAAATAACAACGGAAGAGCCAAATTGCAAAACCGCTCAATACCCTTCGTTATCCCGTGATAAAGCAGATAAAAATTCGCAATAAAACAGATGATCAACGCAATCAGAGTTGTGTTATACATTCCTTGTGACAGCAGAAAACCGTTCGGCTGATTTTGACCGGTTATGTTTTCAAAATGATTCTTGTAAACGTCAACTCCGCCTGTCGGTATTTTGCCGAAAAGAAATTCGTAAGCGTATTGCAGACACCATGCCTCAATGATCATATAAAACATAAAAATAATCAACGGCAACAAAACACCAAGCGTTCCGAAATACGCGCCGACATTCGATTTGGTGAATTTACGCAGAATTCCGGGCGGCGAGTTGTAACCGTTGAGACCTCCGTAACGCCCTATCCCCCACTCGACCCACGCCAGCGGAACTCCAATAACCGCAAATGCTATCAAATACGCAATCATATAAGAACCACCACCATACAACGCCGCTTGACCGGGAAACCTAAGAAAATTCCCCAACCCAACCGCACTGCCGGTAACTGCAAGAATCGCCCCAAGCTGACTCGTCCAATTTTCTTGTTTACGTTTCACGTGCTAATTTGATTTGTTCGGTACGATGTTCGTAATTTGGACAACGAATTGCGGCATGCGGCACGTCTGTAATAACGGCGAATGTTGCCGTCGATTCTGATTTGGCATAATATTGAGCCGCCAATTCCGCGAGTCCCGAACGAACAAAGATTGTTGCCCGATGTATCCGTACAATTTTCGTAACAAAAAATAAATTTGCACAAAAACAGAATAAAATAAACCGGACAAAAAGAACTGCTCCTCAAATCCACCAAAGAGAAACAGACAATAAAAACAAAAATTTAACCTTCAAGCCGACACACCGGAAACACCAAAATAAACAACACACACCGTCAACAACAACTCAAAAGCAAAATTCACGCGGGGATTATAGCCAATTTCATCTTTCAAAAAAGGGGGGCAGAAAAAAGAAGAACAGAAAATATAAACGGAATAACCCAACAAAAAAATTAAAATCTTCACACTATCAAGCTCTAGAATTTACTATTGCTTTTCGATCTGCCGCGAAGCGGCACGGACTGGAACGCGGGCATCCCGCCTCGTTATACCACACAAGTTTTTTTGAGAATACGAACCATACGAAAAATACAAAATAAACGAAAAGAGTTGATGGTAAAATTTCGTTTATTTCGCATATTTTGTCTATTCCGTATTCTCTAAAAAATAAGATATCGAAAGATGTGTGGTATAACGAGGCAAGCCTCGCCCATACAACATTTGAAATTTGTAAGGTTCGGAGTTTGATTGAGTTGTTTTTTGGTGTGCTACCAATTTGATGAATCGAATGTTAAACTATCGCTTGCGTGATCGGTCTTGTCAGAAAGGTTGTCAATAAGATTGTCAATTGTTATTTGATTTTTGTACGTTAATGATTGTTTACAAATCAAGAATTTTTTTGGGGGAGGTGGGGAAAGATTTTTTATGTTTAAGATATTAAGAAGTGCGGAGCTTGCTCCCAATATATATGAGATGGTGGTTGAGCATCCGCGTTTGGCGGCGAAGGCTTTGCCGGGTCATTTTGTGATAGTTATGCCGGAAGAAGGCGGAGAGCGGATTCCGCTTACAATTGCAGATTTTGACCGCCAAGCCGGAACGATTACTCTCGTGATAATGGCTGTCGGAACATCAACCATGAAACTCGTAAAACTCAAACCCGGAACAAATCTTTACGCATTCATCGGACCTCTTGGAGTAGAGAGTGATATTGAGGATTTTGGTACGGTTATTATGGTTGCGGGGGGTGTTGGAACTGCGCCGGTGTTCCCGATAGCAAGAGGCTTGAAAGAGAAGGGCAACCGCGTAATCACAATTCAAGGCGCAAGAAATAAGGATTTGCTTTTTTGGACTGACAAATTAGCCGGAGTAAGTGATTCGCATATTATCACAACCGATGACGGCAGCGCGGGACGAAAGGGGCTTGTTACGGAGCCGTTGAGGGAGTTGTTGGAGAGCGGCAAAGATAAAATCGGATGCGTGTATATGATCGGTCCCGCAATAATGATGAAATTTTGTTCGCAGGTTGTAAAGCCGTTTGGTGTCCGTTCTGTTGCAAGTCTGAACAGTATAATGATTGACGGAACGGGAATGTGCGGAGGATGCAGAGTAAAAATCGGAAACGATACAAAATTCACCTGTGTTGACGGACCTGAATTTGACGCATCTCAAATTGATTGGGATGTACTCCTCGCGAGACAAAAAATGTATTGCGAAGAAGAAAAATGTTCCTTGAACCGCTACAAAAATTTGAGCAACATTTGAAAACGAAATGTAATATACTTTTTACACTTGAAATTTCCTGATTATTTCGGATTTTGTGGGGGAGTTACATTGTGTCTTTTATTCGCTGTATCAACGCCCTGAAAGGGCAAAATATCATAGCGTAGGGCAACGCCCTACGAAAGAGATTCACGAACA
>JAISQS010000561.1 GCA_031274045.1 Planctomycetaceae bacterium
GGTGTTATGATTGGGATTTCGTATCCTTTTCTTCTTTCGCGTGCGACAAAACTTTGTGCTTGATCGTCGTCGGCTTTTTCGGTTTTTGGATCCCATTTTATCTCACGCCCCAACCTCGCAGCGATTGCAGTTAAATGACACACATTCATTGCTTGAACGTGCGTAAACACATCTGAAATTGGCAAACCGCCTTCTTTGATGCACGTGATAAAATTCTGTTTATGTCCCTCGCGTTTTTTGCCGTTGTATGCTTTTTTGTAGTCGTCTTCGGTGACATATTCGCCAAATTTATCCTTGATCTCTTCGATAGGTTTGCCATTCAAATGTCCTCTGCTGACATGGATTCTCCCTTTCTCGCCGTCGAATAATATTCCGTTGCCAAATTGACTGTTGCTCACAACGTTCATTACAACACCGTTTTCAAATTTGCATTCGATATCAAATTTTGTTGCGGTGTTATATTTGTTATCTATTGTTGGGTTGCCGTCTTTGAATGGGACGGGATGTTCGACGGAGATAGGTTTGAAGCTGATTGCCCCTTGACCTTGTCCGTTTAGGTTCAACGCCCACATCGCTATATCAACATGATGCGCTCCCCAATCCGTGAATTTTCCACCGGAATATTCATACCACCATCTGAACTCATAATGCGTTCTACTATTACGGGGCCAGCTATTTCGGCGTTCTCTGTGCGGCTGTTCCGTCGCGATATAATCAACCAACGGTGCTTGACCGAGCCATTTGTCCCAGTCAAGAGTCTCCGGCACGGACGCTTTTGGAATCGCGCCGGAACTCGGCGAGCCGTCGATATGACAAACTATATTCTTGACCTTACCAAGCAGACCTTTTTGAATCAAAATTACCGCGTTGAGAAAGTGACGACTGAAATCGGTTCGTTGTTGTGTGCCGACTTGGAATGTGCGATTATATTTTTTGCAAGCAGCCCGAATGAGTTGACCCTCTTCGATAGTCAATGTCAACGGCTTCTGACAAAAAACATGTTTGCCAGCCTGCAATGCCTCAACCGCTATCTTAACATGCCAGTGATCCGGCGTGACAATACAGACCGCATCAATATCGTTTCGATCAAGAATCTTTCGGTAGTCTTTGATCTTTTCGGGTTGTGTAACAATTTTGCCGTCTCGTTTGATGCCGATGTTTTCGTGCGGGGCAAGTGCTTCGTCCATGTGCGACGTGTCAACATCACAAACCGCAACAACATCCGCAATACCCGAAAACTCACTAGCATTCGGACGCCCCAAACTGCCAACTCCAATACACCCCATACGAACCCTGTCGCTAGGTGCATCAGCTCGCAATAATTGCTCGCTCGAAAAAAAATATGGTGAAGCCGCTACCGCTGCCGAACAGGTTGCTGTATGCTTCAAAAAATTACGACGTGACGTTTTTTTCATCTGATTTTTTCAATTTGTTAAAGATTTTTTTTGAAAGAATCCGAACCCGATTTACAAAAAGCCGATTCTCAAAAAGCAAGTAAACCAAATCCGGCATGGCTGTAGGAACACCATAAACAAAACACAAAACCCAAAACGGGCTAAATCCTACTCCTCAATTCGCCAATCCGAATCCCAATCCACATCCGGCAAAACCATCAAGAAGAAAAAGCATTCAGAAAAAGCAAGGCGGGGAATTGTAACAAAGTCAAAAAACATGTCAACTATGATTCACTTCAACAACTTCAAATGATCCTCTAATTATTCTGTTGCGCACAAACGCACAAAGATTTTATTATTCAACACGGAAAGGCGGAATACGCGGAATACGCGGAATACGCGGAAAAAGAATTTGAAAACATTTTCGCACTTTCCGCCCTTCCGCGATTTCCACGTTAAAAAATATTGATCCGAGAGCGGATACCCCCCTTTGTGCGCAACTTTTTTTATTGCGCACGAAGGCACAAAGATTTTTAAAGAGAGTTAATATTTCGTGTATCTTGTATTTTCTTTGTTTCGCGTTAAAAATAGTTTCAAGAAGGGTCAACGCCCTGTCGCTAACGCAGCAAACAATAACCAAAAAAAAATTAGGAGTACCAAATTATGACAACAAATTTAGAGTCAAAAGTAACATTGGAGAAGACTGATAATAATGAAATTGTGCGGAGGCGTTCTCGATTGAGCCGCCGCAAGATTTTGATAATGTTGTCTGTTTTTCTTGCGGTGTCGTTGTATTTTTGTCTTGTGCCGTCCTGCTTGATTCTTTCGCCGGAGACGACGCTGATCACACAACTTGACGCGGAAGGGAAACCGGACTACGCAGGAACATTTCGACAAGAAAATAACAAAAAACTAATAAATCCCGAAGACAACGGACTCCGAATGGTTATCGAAAAATTCGGACCGTATGTCTTGGAACAGACTCGTTTGATGCAGGATTCTGTTTGGGAAGATTTGCCCGAAGACACTACTGAAAAGGGCAAATGGTACAGAGAAAAATGGATGCCTCTTTGCAAAGCGATGTCAATTGATCACACAAAGAAACCAACTGAGTACAAATCAATCGAGTCAAAAATAAATGCGACAAAAAAAGAAGAGTACCAAAAAACAGGTTTTTTAAGTTCATTGCTTAATAAAAGTTGGCGAGCTGATGATTATCCTGACATTGCGAAATTTGTTAGTGAGGCGGATGAAGCGTTGTCGGTTTATGCTGTTGCCGTCAAAAAACCGCAGTGGGTGTGTTATCGACCTGTTGATAAAGGGTTAATGGCAGTTTTGCTTACGGATGTTCACGCTTCGCGTTCTCTTTGTGCAGACTTTGCGATTCGCGCGAATGAGCGAATTAGTCGGAATGATATTGTCGGTGCGTTTGATGATGTGTTGAGTATATTTCGTATTGCCCGGCATCTCACAAATGACGATAGTATGATAGTAGCAAGGTTTACCGGTTTTGCTATCGAAGCAACAGGAGTGAATGCCGCGCAGTCAATACTGACTTACGGCAAACCAAACGCAGAGCAGATACGCCAATTTATGAACGAATTCAACAAAATTCCAAAGTACAATAAATCGATCGACAATATCACCAGATTCGAGAAAATGATGCTGCTTGAAATTCTGTTCAGTATCAAAAGATTCGCTGCTTTGTATGATGATGACGACGATTGGGGAAGTACGCGGTTTAGCGATTCCTATTTGGCAGCCCTAGTGTTTCGGTCATTGCCGGCGTTACCGATTGATTACAATATTGCGGCAAAACGATTGCTGTCAAATTTGGAATCGCTTGACAAAGTGAACAAGGAAAGTGATTTCGACAAGCGTATGCAAATTGACAAGCAAATGGATTTAGACTTTTTCAAATTAGAAGAGTCGCTTAAAAAACCGTTATTGGTACTGCCTCGTGTGCCGCTTATACGTCAACGTTCCGCGTTATTGGCGGATTATCTCACTTGTCTTCTCGCACCTGCATTGGGTTCATTTTATACAGCAGAAGCAAGAATGGAAACACAAGAAGACATGTTGCGGGTATCATTCGCTTTGGAATTATATCAACGCGAAAACGGTCAATATCCCGACAAATTGGAAGCAATTGTACCGAAGTATATTGATGTGATCCCGCAAGATAAATTCGCGGCAAAAGAATTAACGTACAAAAAAAACGATAACGGATACATCCTCTACTCATTCGGTCGAAATAAAATCGACGACAACGGAGATGCCAAACAACAGAAAGATATAGTCATCGAACGGAAAATATACTTTCGGCGGTCATAAATGTATTTTTTTACTGAGAGGCTTGAGTCATTAGGCAGGGATGCGGTTGCGTAACGTAAGGTAGCAAACCGACTGCTAGGCGGTTTGCCACCTTACGTTACCGCGGCGAGCGAAGCAAGACGAAAACAGAGGAGCTGAAAACGCGTTGATATACCAAATTGCCCAAAACGTTTTGATATTTGGTGTTTTGATGAACAGATGCGTTTTGGCGATCCCGCTGTCGGCTATCGCCGACGTAACCGCCTGGCAGTCGGTTACCCACCTTACGTTCTCCAACACGTCTTGGCGTTCCTTCCAAACTCGTTTGGTTTCCTAATGCACAGAGGCGGGTGGGACGCCCGCGTTCCAGTCCGTTTCCGCTTCGCGGAAATTTTTTTCCTTGCCGCGTAGCGGCGAAGGACTGGAACGCGGGCGTCCCGCCCGCCTCTGTGCGTAATAGAACCAAACGAGTTTGAACTGAACGCCAAAACGGTTTGGTAAATGTTCTCCAACACGTTTTGGCGTTCCTTCCAAACTCATTTGGTTTCCTAATGCACAGAGGCGGGCGGGACGCCCGCGTTCCAGTCCGCGCCGCTTCGCGGCTATTGTTGGCTACGCCGACGTTTGGCGGTTTGTTATAACGCAATTCACGCTCCATCGGGACGAGGGCAAGCCTCGCCCCTACAATTGCGTTTGTTCGTAGGGGCGAGGCTTGCCCTCGCCCAATGGGGCGGAAAACGTATCGGTAAAACCAAAAAAAAAAGACCAAAAATGTTTTGTCAACATTTTCGGTCTTTGTAATTTTATGATTATCTGATATGTATTTATTATTTTTGGCTATTATTTTCTCTGTATTCTGCTGCTTTTTTGCTTAGTTCTTCGATGGTTGTATCTTCAAATAAATTCTCTTGCCATTTGGTGTAATCGAACTGTTCTCTTTGAATTAGCATTATGAACCGTTCTGCTTCTACTAACCCAAGTTCCGCAGTTGGTCAAAAAATAAAAAATTTTAAAATTTTTTTTGTTAATCTGGTGAAGTTTTATTTCTCTATTTTTTTGTTATTTTGTCTAATTTGTTTTGAAATTTTTTTGCGGGGTTATTTTTTGTGTTTTATTTTTTTGAAGTGCGAT
>JAISQS010000306.1 GCA_031274045.1 Planctomycetaceae bacterium
TTCAAACGGATTCCCTGCGTGACCTACGATGTCAGCCGGTTACTGAAAAACGGCGACAATGTTATCGCTGTTTGGACGGCAAGCGGTTGGGCTTCCAACAAGGGGTTCGGCAAGTTTAACAAGTTGTCCTGCTTCCGTGCCAGATTATCGACGGTCAATACCGCCGGTTCGGATGCCCCGAAAGCTCTCGTCAATTCCGACACATCGTGGAAATGTTATGTCAGCAGCAGCGAAGGGACGGAACTCATGACGCAATGGAACAAGAACGGCGGCGAACGCCTTGATGCCCGTGCCGATGTTCCTGATTGGAACACGGTCGGTTTTGATGATTCCCAATGGGACACGCCTAAAACGCTGACGATTGAACCGCCGATTACTTCCGTTGCGAATGTTCAGCCAACGAAAATTATTGAGACCTATAAACCGGTGGCGATTCACGAAATCAAGGAGGGTTATCGGGTCGAGTTTGCGAAGAACTTCACCGGTTGGGTGAACGCCGACTTTCGCGGTTTGCAATCCGGCGACACCGTGACGATAATGACCTCCGACGATAAAACGATCGTCTGCAATTTCAATCAGCGGAGTTTTTACATCGCCGCCGGAAAAGAGAAGGAAACATTCCGTTATCGTTTCAATTATGCCGCCGGTCGTTTCGTGACATTTGCCGGTCTGAAACAAAAACCGGCATTGGACGATTTTACGGGGTATGCTCTCGGCACCGATTTGAAGCGGACGAGTTCCTTCGCGTGTTCCAATGAGTTGTACAATAAAATTTACGAACTTGATCTTTGGACATTCCGCGTCAACACGCCGGAAGGTTTCACAATGGACTGTCCGCACCGCGAGCGGATGGGTTACGGCGAAGTTGCGACGGCAACGAGCTGGGGAATCGGCATTCCGAATTACGATACGGCGGCGTTTTACCGTAAAATCGTACAGGATTTGGTTGATGTTCAAGACCCGAACGGTTACGTTCCGCACGTGGCTCCGGTTCCCGAACATCAGCATTGGGGCGGTCCGATGTGGTGCAGTGCCGGCTTGAGTGTCGCGTTGGAACATTATGTCAACTTTGGAGACGAACGTGTGATTCAATTGATCTATCCGTCCGCGAAACTTTGGCTGGGATTTCTCAACACGAACACAAAAGACGGCTTGTTGGTTCCTTATCTTGGACCGCCGAAATTTTTAGGCGACTGGCTCGCACCGGGAAGCCGCAGCGAATTCGGCGACAAACCTCAAGCGGCATATTTCAATAATTGCGTCTACGCATGGAATCTTGAAGAGATGATTCGAATCTGCAAAATACTGGGCAAAACGAGCGATGCGGAACTTTATGAGAAACGCCTCGCGGACTTGAAGACGAATATCATCAAGAAATTTTGCAAACCGGAAACCGGCATTTTTATGGACGGCGGACAAGTGCAGCAGGCGTTTGCTCTGTTTGCGGAATTGACGGATGACGCGGAGTTGGCGCGTCGTGTGCGGGAACGTTTGGGGCAGGCGTTCAAGGAGAAACCGTATTTTGATATGGGTTCGTCGGGTTTGCCGGTGCTGTTGCATTATATTACAGAACATCCCGAAGAGTTGGGTCAAACGGCGGCGGCAATCTTGAACAAGACGGATTATCCGGGTTACGGATATTTCATCAAGCGCGGTGAAACGGCGCACCCGGAAGATTGGAAGGTTGATGTTCCGAGTCGGATGCACACGTGTTATACGGGGATTGCGTCGTGGTTCATCAAGAGTTTAGGCGGCATTCGTCCCGACCCTGAAAAGCCCGGCTATCAATCGTTTATCGTTCAGCCGGTTTTCGCCGAAGGGACGGATTGGGCGGAAACATCGGTAGAATCGCCCTACGGCAAGATCGTGAGCCGCTGGGAACGCAAGGGGCAAACGATAGAGTTGTCGGTCTCCGTACCGCCGAACTCCACCGCGAAAATTGTCATTCCGTCAAAGAACGGTAACAAACCGGTTGTCGTCGAGTCGGGCAAGCATCAGTTCTCTGTTGAAAATGTTCACGGCAAATAAACGTGACTATTTACTTTCATTTTCATTTTTCGTTGCGCATAAAAGATGCCAAGAAAACCGATACATTCATAACAAAACCTTTATGTCCTTTGTGCCTTTGTGCGTAACGAAAAAATATATTGCGCATAGAGACACGGAGGACACAAAGATTCCGATTTAAACGTCACGATTTTCTGCAAGATTCTGTAATATATCAGCGAAATATCCGTCTTTAACTCAACCTTATTTTTACCTGATTTTTTCTAAACAAAACAACCTTAGTAGCTATTGACGATAAAATTCCCAACGCCCCAACGGGGCAACATAATCCAGCCCACCGCAACGCGGTGGGAATCGTGAAATTTTAATATCCAACGCCCTGAAAGGGCAATATAAAATAAATCGTAGGGTATGCTGCCCTTTCAGGGCGATGGATATTGGAAAAATGTAACCCGCCGCGTTGCGACGGGCTGGGGTATGTTGCCCCTTGCGGGGCGAAAAATAAGGTAATAAGGTTATGTCTTTGGGGGATTCACGTGCTACTAAGGTTGTTTTTGTAAGAAAATCAGGTTGTAAATAAGGTATGTTTTTTCTACAGCGTTGAAGTATTTCACTGATATATTACTATCCTTTATTGTTCTGGTTGTGGAGAAGTTTAAATTTCAGATCGTCAAATGGGCAAATTGTGCTATACCGAATTCGATATATTTCAATTTTGATTGTGAGTTTGATCCGTAACAAATGAGCGGATAATGGTGCATTTTTGGGTGTCTTTCGGCTATTAAGGTTTGTGAACTCCGCTACGGAAAAGAACTCGGTTGCTGGTCATTTGAAAAAAGAACAATATAATTTGCCAACCATCCGCCTTCATTTGCGAACAAAGAATAAATTTTCCTCCAGACAAAAGCGGCTTATCGAAGCATTGTTTGAAGAGGCAAGACAAAATAACTTTGTTGTTAGGATTCAGTTTTCGAAATGATTAAAAGTCCATTGCGATATCCGGGCGGGAAAAGTAGAGCGGTTGATTTGATTGCTTCTTTGTTACCGGAATTTGACGAGTTTCGTGAGCCTTTTTTGGGAGGCGGCTCGGTATTCATGTACGCAAAACAAAAATTTCCTAAAAAAATTTTTTGGATCAATGACCTTTATTTAGAACTTTTTAAATTTTGGCAAGAGGCACAATCTGATATTGATATTTTGTTGAATAAAATTTACGAATGGCGTGAGCAATTTCCGGTTGGAAAAGAGCTGTACCATTTTTTGAACGAAAATTTAGCCAAGTTCAATGACTTGGAAAGAGCGGCGGCGTTTTTTGTTTATAATCGTATTACATTTTCAGGAACGACTCTGAGCGGCGGTTATAGTGAGGAAGCATTTGTCAAACGATTTACAGAAAGTAGTATTCGAAGACTTAAACCATTTGCCGGTGTCATCCAAAATACCAAAATTACTAACTTTGATTACAAAGAATTGATAACCCGCGACGGAGACAACGTGTTTCTTTTCCTTGACCCGCCTTATTATTCCGCAACAAAATCAGCATTGTACGGCAAAAACGGAAACCTGCATAAATCGTTTAATCACGCTGAATTTGCAAGAATAATGAAAACATGTCAACATAAATGGTTGATAACTTATGACGACAGCTCGTATATTCGTGAACTTTTTTCGTTCGCAAAAATCACGAGTTGGAATTTGACTTACGGAATGAGAAACGTAACGGAACAGTCCGATCAAAACGGTAAAGAACTTTTCATTTCCAATTACTCAGATTTTTCGGAAAATTTATCAAAACAGAAAACATTTTTTGACGTGCCAACATACGATTCTCCTTTTTCATCCATCAAAAAACAAACAATAATGTCGGTTCGTTGACATTAATATATTGAAATAAAGTGACGTTATGTCTTATGAGATTTTGTGTGGGAGCAGTATTGATCTCTTGAAAAAAATTAGTTGTGCGGTTGACATGACGTTCCTTGATCCGCCGTTCAACCAACAGAAAGATTATGCGTTGCATGACGATGATATGCCTGAAGAAAAATATTGGGAGATGATGAAGACTGTTTGTCAAGGGTTAGAACCAGATGTTGTTATTCGTGATTTATCCACAACTTGCAATATTGGATTATCTATTGAAACTATTTACAAAGTTTATAAACGGATATGGGGTCGAGAAGACTGTAATTATCCCAGAGGCGAGGGGCGATGGTTGTCAATGAATGGTTTACTCAACCATTTCAAATAATAGATTTGATTAAGGAATAGATATGAAAAAGGCTAAACCGTTTGTGAAATGGGTCGGTGGAAAGAACCAACTCCTGGAACAATTTGAACAATACTATCCTAACGACCTTAAAAACGGTTGCATAAAAAAATATGTTGAACCTTTTTTGGGTGGCGGGGCTCTATACTTTTCAATATCAGAAAAGTACAATATAAGGAATGCTTATCTATCAGATTTGAACAAGGATCTGATTTTAACATATCATGTAATTCAACAAAAAGCGGAGTGTTTATTGGACTTTTTGAAACAATATCAAGATGATTATGATAACACCGAACAAGAAAAAAGAAATGATTTATTTCTTTCTGTTCGTAAACACTTTAACTTTCAGCGATTTGAAATAAACTATAATAAACTCTCCGATAATTGGATTCCAAGGGCAGCACAGTTTGTATTCTTAAATAAAACGTGTTTCAATGGTCTTTTTCGACTGAACTCAAAAGGTGAATTTAATGTTCCTTATGGAAAGTATAAAACTGCCACTATTCTTGACGAAGAAAATATTTTAGCTGTTTCTGATGTTTTACAAAATGCAACAATAACGCAGTCAAAATATACAAGTTGTTTTTCGAAAGTAGATGAAGACACATTTGTATATTTCGACCCGCCATATCGACCAATCACGCAAACATCCAGTTTTACCACATATACAGGTACAGAGTTTTGCGATGCCCAACAAATTGAGTTAGCGGTTTTTTTTCAAAAATTAGATAAAGAAAAAAACGCAAGGTTGATGCTCTCCAATTCCGATCCTACAAATATAAATCCCGCTGATGATTTTTTTGAAAAAGCTTATAAAGGCTATAATATTTTTAAGGTTTTCGCAAACAGAGCTGTTAATTGTAATGGCGCGAAACGTGGGAAAATAAATGAGTTGCTTATAACAAATTACAAGGATATTTCAAAATGAATCATAAGCCATGGAAAGCGATTTTTGACAAATACAAGGTACAAGAACATGATTTTTCACAAAAGCCATTTGAATTAACTGCGGAACAAATAAAACATGCAACAGCGAATTTTACAACAACCAATGAACGGGAAGTGCGCGTGTTATGCAAACAAGATACACGGGAAGACCGTCCGGAAGTATTTGTCAACAATAATTTGTTTTTGTTGCCTATAAAAAATGGTACCTATGCAATTTTACAAGGCGAAGGCTATGTTGATATTCCTGAGATAACGTCAGATATTTTAATCTATAAATCACAACTTGCTTTCGAATTAGAAACATCAAAGATAGGAAATTCGGAAATGCAACACCTTGATTTTGCTTATGCCTCAAGTCTTATTCGATCGTTCTTAAATGATTCAAGTTTAGTTTTAACAATTCGTGGTAGAAAATATACGCCTAAATTTGAATTTACAGCGGGACAATTTTCTCAGAATATTACGACGGAAAGTGTACAAACAGAAGTTGATGCCGGATATGAGGGCAGAAATCAAGTTGTCTTAATTGAAGCCAAAAATTCGAAAACTAGAAATATAATCATTAGACAGTTGTATTATCCATTTCGTCAATGGCAAACACATACTTCAAAAAAAGTGAAAGTTTTGTTTTTTGAAAAACGACAAAATGTCTATTCATTATGGGTTTTCGAATTTGCAAATCCGAATGATTACAATAGTATCAATTTTATTAACAGCGCAAGATACAAGATTGAACAATGAAAGATATGAAATGGGAACCGGATAATTTTGAATTAGAACTAAATACTGTCTGGCACTTTCCAAATCGCGGTAATTGGGCTACTCACGATGCAAAATATCGTGGAAATTGGTCACCATACATACCGCGAAATATAATTCTACGATATTCGAGTGAAAATGATTTTGTACTTGATCAGTTTGTAGGTGGCGGCACCACACTCGTTGAGGCAAAACTACTAAATCGAAATTGTATTGGTGTTGATGTAAATGATACCGCATTAGCTAGATGTGCGGAAAAATGTAATTTTGAAAGAGAAAATACTGGACTTGTTACAATAAAAAAGGGAGATGCTCGAAAACTGAATTTTATCAGCGATGGTACTATTGACTTAATTTGTACCCATCCTCCGTATGCAAACATTATTAAATATAGCGATAATATAGAAAATGATATTTCGCGTTGTTCTGTTACAGAATATTTACACAAAATGGCGGCTGTCGCAAATGAATGTTTCCGTGTACTAAAAAAAGATAAATTTTGTGTGATTTTAATGGGGGACACTCGGCAAAAAGGTCATGTGATTCCTCTTGGATTTTCCGTAATGAAATTATTTGAATCTACAGGATTGAAAATCAAAGAAATCATCATAAAGGAACAGTTTAATTGTTCAACTACCGGATATTGGAAAAAGAATAGTATAAAATATAATTTCCTATTACTTGCGCATGAATATCTGTTTGTTTTTAAAAAGTAATTGTAGGTGCCTGATTTCGTATAACAGGACTATTTACGCTTCGCCGACTGATGGCGGTTCAGGCTACGGTTTTGCTAGGTTGTTGCGCTACGTTCCATTCACACGCAAAACCTCCGGCACATTTTGTCGACACTGGTCTTTGCTGCGCAAAGCCCTTATTCGTGCCGTCAAAATGTCGTAAACAGCTGAAACGTTATGTGCAATTGTGCTAAAATGATAAAGTATAAAAATCATACATAAAATTCATTAAAAATGGTACTGTAATAAAATCATTGATTGTGTATAACGTCAAAAGGGAATATCTAAATGAATACAATAGAAAAATTGCGGAAAAATGGAGTGTCTCTTAACTATGAAGAGGTTGTTGACATCTGTAAAAAGTATTACGTAAATGAATTGTCGATTTTCGGTTCATCACTCCGCGACGACTTCAACAAAAATAGCGATATAGATATTCTGGTATCATTCAACAAAAAATCAAATATAACCCTGTTCGACATTATGGATTTGGAAAACGAATTTTCTAAATTATTAAATAGAGAAGTTGATATCATAGAAAAAGAGGCACTAAAAAATCCAATACGAAAAAATAAAATACTATCAACAAAGGAGATAATCTATGCCGTTTAATATCGGAATCTTTGTGTCCTTTGTGCGCAATAAAATTTTTTACAACAATAATGGAACAAGTCTAGTAATGTCGGGTCACTGACATTGATATATTAAAAATAAGGTGACGTTATGTCTTATGAGATTTTGTGTGGAAACAGTGTTGATCTCTTGAAAAAAATTAGTTGTGCGGTTGACATGACGTTCCTTGATCCGCCGTTCAATCAACAGAAAGATTATGCGTTGCATGACGATGATATGCCTGAAGAAAAATATTGGGAGATGATGAAGACTGTTTGTCAATCCATTTATAACAGAACAAATAAAGGCGGTTGCATTTATTTTATGCAACGAGAAAAAAATACAGAGTTTGTTTTGCGGGTATTGCGAGAGACGAATTGGGAATTTCAGAACCTCATTATTTGGAAAAAACGAACATCGGCAGTTCCCGTTAAAGGAAAATACGGCAAACAATATCAGATTATCGTTTACGCAACAAAAGGAGAACGGGCAAAAACTTTTCATCGTTTGCGAATTGACCCTGAATTGCCGCCAAGTTATAAATATCAACGGGAGAATGGCGTATTTGTTACTGATATTTGGGACGACATACGCGAATTGACATCGGGGTATTTTGCCGGTAACGAGGCATTGCGAACTGCGGACGGTGAACGATTTCATAAGCAACAAACTCCGCTTGCGTTGTTGTTGCGAATGATTTTGACATCGACTAATGTTGGCGATACCGTGTTAGACCCCTTCGCCGGAACAGGTACAACATCGGTTGTCGCCACGCAAATACAGAGAAATTCCATCGCGATAGAAATTGATCCGAATAATATTAAATGTATCAAAAACAGACTCAACAATATTCGAGAAGCCGACCTCGTACACAAATATTATCAAGATTATATTTGCACCGAAAATTTATCAGATATTTGGGGTGATGATTTCGGCAGCGATTTAAACGTGAAACGAAAACAAAGTAACCCAATGTCCCTTTTTAACGCAGTTAGTTAACAGTGTAATGTATTCCATTTATCATTTTTTTAGTCATTTATCTGCCAACAAAAATCTTTTTAAGATGGAGGATCCCCTTGCAAACTTCCCCTTCGATTCACAGATGCTTTCCTGTAACAATCAAGGAGTATTTCCTGATTTAGCCATTAAAATTAATACCATCGGAACAGATTTTCGCGGAGGCGAATTGATCGAATTAAAAGATAGTAAAAGTTATACCGTTTCATCTTTTAATTCAACCATTCCAGCGGGACGAAAAGAGATTGGTAAAGTGATCAAAGGGGAAAACAGTGTTATTAAAAGACAAATGGAAGAAGCCGGAGACGATATTGATTCCTTACCGATTCGGGACGTTTATTACTTGATACGCGGAAAAAGTAGCGGAAATGTAAAAGTCGTTTTAGTTCATGGCAGTTTTTTTGAAACGATAAATTCGAGTAGCCTTATTAGCCAATCGTTTGAACAGGTTTTAGAAGAAAGATTAAAAGAAAAAGGACTTAATATCGGAAACAATATTAAAGAATTATTGGTCGATATTTTCTCGGAACAGGAAAATTTTAGTCGGGTTCGAAATGTCGATAAGGCTTCGGTAAGATTACGTTTTCGGATAATGACCGAAGTAAAAGCAGAAGGAAATATCCTCAACACACGAAAATATCCGGCAATTAAAGACAACACAATTAATCTGGTCATTCCTTGCCATTCATCGGATGAAGAGAAATTAACTATTCAACATTTTTCGATGACATGTTGCCTAGAACACTTTACATTACAGAAAATTAAACACCATTTGAACGGTTATTTTACTGTGTTTCAACAAGATTTGTAATCAAAAAACTATCAAGAAGCAGGAAAAATTTTAACTGCGAACAGTTTGATTGATTTTTCCCGTTTTCGATTTAAACTTTTTGTATTGATCTGAAAAACGCCTTGTGATTCTGAACAAAGGTTCTCGGTTGCAGATCAATGTAGTGTTGTGTCGTGTGATTTGAGTTTTGGTTTTATTGGTTTAGTGTTGTGGTCAAAGTCCGCTGTCATGTTTGTTTTGGTGCGGCGGTATTTTTTAATTTTTTTTGTGAACTAACACAAATTTAACAAGAGGAGAAATTTTATGACTAGGATAGTTATACTTGATCCGATTTCGGATGATGGCAAGAAGATACTTCGTGCTGTGTCTGGTTTTGAGGTTGAGGAGCATATTGGTTTGAGTGGGGTTGCGTTGCGTGATTGTTTGTCGTTATTTGATGGTGCGATAGCTCGCAGCGGTGTCAAGATAACGGCAGAATCGCTTGAAGGTAACACGCGGCTTAAGGCGATTGCCCGTGCGGGGGTGGGGGTTGACAATATTGATACTGCGGCGGCGACGCGTGCGGGGATAGTTGTGATGAATACTCCCGGCGGAAATACCATATCGACCGCCGAACACACTTTCGCGTTGATGCTCGCTCTCTCTCGCAAAATTGCACCGGCATACCAATCCTTGATCGAAGGGAAATGGGATCGCAAGCACTTTACCGGCAACCAACTCAACGGCAAAACCATCGGAATCGTCGGCATGGGACGAATCGGTCAAGTGATTGCCAAATACGCAAAAGCATTCGGCATGAACGTACTGGCAACCGACCCGTTTTTCACTCCATCGCGAGCCGAAGAAATCGGGGTGACGTTGATTGGTGATTTTCACGACATGTTGCCTCAAATAGATTTTTTGACAGTGCATACTCCTTTGAATGAGCAGACTCGCGGTCTATTTGGGATGGCGGAACTTGAGTTGATAAAGCATGGGGCAAAATTGATCAATTGCGCTCGCGGCGGAATTTATGATGTCAATGCGTTGGTCAAAGGAATCGAGAGCGGTAAACTTGGCGGAGTTGCACTTGATGTTTTTGAGAATGAGCCTTGTACAAGTAATCCGTTATTCGGTATGCCGAATGTTATTTGCACGCCGCATCTCGGGGCAAGTACGGAGGAGGCGCAGACCAATGTTGCGCTTGAGGCGGCGGAACTTTTGGTTGACTATTTCCAAAACGGCACAATCAGGCAAGCTGTAAATTTCGGTACGCTTGATGCGAAAACGCTTGTGGGGTTACGCGGGTATTTGAATCTTTCGTATCGGCTGGGGATTCTGGCGGCGCAGGTTGATGTTGGGATTTACAGTTGCAAAATGAAGTACAAGGGTGATGTTGCGAGGAAGGATACGTCGTTGATTTCGACTGCGTTTGTTGCCGGTTTGCTCTCTGCGTCAATGGATCGCGATGTCAATATTGTCAGCGCAACATCAATGCTCAAAGAGCGCGGAATTGAGTTGATTGATGAAAAAACGACGGAGAATGGTGAATTTTCATCGCTCATTACAGCAGAAATTACGGGCAAACGCAAAAACATTTCTCTTGCCGGAACGTTGTTCGGTAACACAATGCCGCGTTTGGTGATGGTGAATAATTACAGATTGGACAGTATGTTGGATGGTAATTTGGTTTTGATTGATCATTTTGATCGACCGGGTGTGATTGGCAGTATGGGGATGGTTTTTGGCAAATACAACATCAACATCAGCAACATGACCGTAGGACGAATTAAACAAGGACCCGGCGGAGAAGCAATCGCAATACTAGCACTAGACAGCGAACCAACACAAGAAGCAATAAACGAAATAAACTCACTCGCATCAATAACAGAAACCTACGCCGCAAAACTACCCGCCGCAAATTCATTTCCGGCATGGATGGGATAATGCTGTAACATACACCACGCACAATGAAATTTCTTATTATTTCGTTTTTTGTGGGGCATTTACATTGTGCCTTTTATCAAGCTTTTATCAAGCACTGTATCAATACAATGTATCAACGCCCTGAAAGGGCAAAATATCATAGCGTAGGGCAACGCCCTACGATAATTGACTATAAATAACCTTCGCCCCAACGGGGCAATAATATCAGACCAAACGGAAGTTTTTAGTTTTCAGTTTTAATATAATCCTTACAGAAAACTCACTACTAAAAACTTCCATTATCGTTGATATTATTGGGGCGTTGCCCCGAGTGGTGTTCGTGAATCTCTTTCGTAGGGCGTTGCCCTACGCTATGAGCTTGTTGCCCTTTCAGGGCGTTGATACTGCGAATAAAAGATACGATGTAACACCCCCACAAAATCCGAAATAATCAAGAATATTTACGTAACCAATGAACTAGAAAAAATATCAACTGTTCGGAAATTCCGAACAATTCAAAAAGAAGGAAACCGTAAGGTTGAACGTCAGATCGACCATTACAATTTAGATATGATTATCGCGGTAGGCTACCGCGTGAATACAAAACAAGGCACACAATTTCGTATCTGGGCAACCAAAACATTACGCGATTACATATTGAAAGGTTACGTCGGCATTGGGCGTGTTGGTGAATCGATGCGTTTGGGCGATCCGCTGTTTTCGACTTGCTTCGCTCGCCGAAAACGCTATTCACCAGGAAAGCCCGGCGGTCGGTTGCCTACCTTACGTTACCGTTTAGTGAGCGGTCGGCTACCTTACGTTGTTGTTCGGTGTGGTGATTTATTTTGTAAAAATCTTATTTTGTATCTTTATCTGATGTGTATTTGTTTCCGTGTATCAAGACGAATAATACCGGCGTTACTACTAAAATGTGCAAGAGACTTGAAATCATGCCGCCAACTACCGGCGTTGCCAACGGCTGCATTATCTCAACCCCAGTCCGCGTACTCCAAAAAATCGGCAACAACGACGCAATAGTTGTCGCCACCGTCATCACTTTTGGACGCAGCCGCAATTTCGCGCCGGCTTTGACGGCGTTGATGAATTCGTTGCGGTTTAGTTTTGAGCCTTTTGTTTCTATTGCGTTTTGTACTGCTTCTTCCAAGTAGATTACCATCACAATTCCGGTCTGAATCGCCGTACCAAACAACGCAATATACCCGACCCAAACCGCAACACTAAAATTGAAACCTAACGCCGCTTGCAAAAACACGCCGCCGGTCAGCGCGAACGGCACCGCCAACAAAACATGCGCCGCCTCAACCACCGACTTAAACGTCATCACAAGAAGCATAAAAATTACCAATATCACCGTAGGAAATACAATCATCAATGTTTGTCGGGCGTGCATTTGATTTTCGTATTGACCGCTGTATTCTATTGTTTGACCGGCTTCCAATTTTATGTTTGCTTTGACCTGTGCTTTGATTTCTTCGACAAAACTCCCTAAATCACGACCGGCAACATTCACTTGTACGTACACTCTCAATCTGCCGTTTTCGCTTGAGATTTCATTGGGACCGATTACGCGTTTTATTTTTGCGACTTGGGACAAGTAGACCATTTGCCCCGCCGGAGTCGGAATTAACAACTCCCCCAGCTTCTCAATATCATCCCGATCCGCTCGCTCAAGCCGCACTTGTACATCCCATCGTTCGCGTCCTTTTATTGTCGTTGTAATATTTTTTCCGCCAAATCCCGTTTCAACATATTGCAAAATATCCGCTGCCTTCAGACCGTATCGACCCATTGTCTCGCGATTGACTTCTATTTCAATGTACGGTTTCCCTTGATCGCGTGACGGGGCAAGTCCCGTCGCCCCCGAAATTCCAGCAATAACACGCTCAACTTCAAACGCCTTTTTTTGCAATGCCGTCAAATCATCACCGAATATTTTTACGCCGACTTGTGCGCGAATTCCTGTACTTGTCATCAAAATACGATTCTCTATCGGTTGCAAAAATCCGGGCGTATAACCCGGCACTTGCGTCAACAACGCACTCAAATCAGCAATAATTTCATCTTTCGTTTTTCCTTTGCGCCATTCGGACGGCGGCTTCAACGTGATCGTCGTTTCTATCATTTCAACAGGTGCCGGATCGGTTGCCGTATCGGCGCGACCCAACTTGCCCGCTGAAGTAACGACTTCAGGATATTCACTCATTACTTTGTCTTGCCAAGCCATTATCTGTTTTACTTCCGTGAGCGAAGTTGCCGGAAGCAGCACGGGCATAAACAGCAGACTCCCTTCCTCCAACGTCGGCATAAACTCCGAACCGAAACCTTCCGTGATCTTTGACACACGCGGATTGTATTTTTCAATTTGCGCAACGATATTTCGCGGCAACCCTATCGCAATCACCAACGCAGATGCCAAAAGAACCGCCGCCGCAAAAAAAACAATACGACCATGACGAATCGACCAATCCAACACAGGCTCATAAAACCGCAACAAAAAATTCATCAACAAATTCTTATCCTCAGAACGAAACTTGCCGCGAACAAGTATCGTACAAAAAACCGGAACTACCGTAATCGCAAGCAAAACCGCACCAATCAACGCAAAACTTTTTGTAAAAGCGAGCGGATGAAATAATTTTCCCTCTTGTCCCGTGAGCAGAAATACAGGCACGAACGCAAGAATTATTATGGACATTGAGAAGAACATCGGGCGACCGATTTGTGTACATGCTTTCATTGTCAAATTGAAAACTTCGCTTGTACTTAATTTGTCCGATTGATTATTTTTCTTTTTCAATTCAGCCGCCAACTCGCATTGACGAATAACGTTCTCCGTCATAACAATCCCCGCGTCCACAAGCACCCCAATCGAAATCGCAATACCCGTCAACGACATTATGTGAGACGGAATGCCAAATTGATTCATCAAAATAAACGAAATCAGAATCGCACCGGGCAACGGCAACGTCACAATCAAAATCGAAGGGAAATGAAATAAGAATAAAATATGCGCAACAGTCACAAGAATAATCTCCTCAATAAGCGCATGCTTCAACGTATCAATTGCCCGCGAAATTAAATCACTTCTATCGTAAAATGATTCGATTTTGACACCTTCGGGGAGTCCTGATTGGATGTCGTTGATGCGGTTTTTTACGTCTTGTATGACTTTGTATGCGTTTTCGCCGTATCGCATTACGACGATGCCGCCGACGACTTCTTGTCCGTTTATGTCAAGCGTCCCGCGTCTGAAATCGCCGCCGATTTGAACGTGAGCAATATCGCGCAAATAAAGCGGCACACCGCCGCGCGGCACAATCGGAATTTGCTCAATATCAGAAACATCTTGTATAAGACCGATTCCGCGAACAACAAATTCCGCGCCGTTTTCTTCTATTGTTTTGCCGCCGATATTCAGATTACTTGCCGACACCGCGTCCATCACTTGACCAAGTGTGATGTCAAATTGTTTAAGTTTCAGCGACGAGACTTCAACTTGATATTGACGGACAAAACCGCCAATACTACCAACCTCAGCAACTCCCGGAACCGCCGCAATCTGATAACGAATATACGTATCTTGAAGCGTACGCAACGAACCAAGATCCTGTTTTGCGTTCGCGTCTGTTTTGAGATAGTATTGATAAATCCAACCAAGCCCCGTCGCATCGGGTCCAAGACGCGCAACTACATTGTCCGGCAACAAATCTCCAAGCGAATTGAGCCGCTCAAGTACGCGCGTCCGCGCAAAATACGTGTCAATTTTGTCCTCAAATATCACCGTCAAAAAAGAAAATCCGAACATTGATGTTGCCCGAACGGTTTTCACTCCGGCGAGTCCTTGCAATGAAACAGAGAGCGGATAAGTTATCTGGTCTTCGACTTCTTGCGGCGACCGCCCCGCCCAATCCGCATAAACAATAACCTGATTCTCAGAAAGATCAGGTATCGCATCAATCGGTGTCAAACTAATCGCACGAACTCCCCAAGCACACAACCCAATAAACGCAGCAATAACCAAAAAACGATTATTCAACGACCAACGAATAATACCCGAAATCATAGAAAAATATTTTTGTAGATAGTTAAAAAGTTAAATGTTAAAAAGTTAATGATTCTTTTATATTTTCTTGTTTACCCTAAAAGGAACATCTCAACGTTAGCGACGGAAGCTTGCCCCCAACGAACTGGAGCGGAAAACGCATTGGCAAAACCAAACCGCTCCAGTCGGCGTAGCCGACAAATACCGCGAAGCGGCGGCGGACTGGAACGCGGGCGTCCCGCCCGCCTCTGTGCGTAATAGAACCGAACAAGTTTGAACTGAACGCCAAGACGGGTTGGAGAACATTTACCAACACGTTTTGGCGTTCAGTTCAAACGGACAGGAACGCGGGCATCCCGCCCTCGTTATACCACACAAGTCACGGATTATGTGTTTTTACGATAGTCGCGCAGCGACGATATCATACATAACCGGTGATGTAGCGAAGCGGAATCACCGGAACGCAACTTGTGTGGT
>JAISQS010000374.1 GCA_031274045.1 Planctomycetaceae bacterium
AAAACGCCCCTACGTGTTGGGCAATTTGGTATATCAACGCGTTTTCCGCTCCTCTGTTTTCGTCTTGCTTCGCTCGCCGCGGTAACGTAAGGTGGCAGACCGCCTAGCAGTCGGTCTGCCACCTTACGTTACGCAACCGCCTCCCTGCCTAATGACTCAAGCCTTCCGGTAAAAACTTACATTTATGACCGCCGAAAGTATATCTGCGAATATCCTTAAAATCTGGCGTTACCTGCGTGCTAAAATACGTTTTGGCGATATTACCATTACCTTCCCGTGAAAAAAATCCCCTAAATAATGTAAGAACAATTAGCGAACTTGGCGGTAGGGTGTTGTTCTTTGTGATGTTTCTTTGCGATGTTAGTTGTTAGTATATTGAGGGCGAATCGTCCGGTGTTGTGTCGTTCCATATTATTGGGCGTACAACTATCGGGCATTCTTTTTGCACCGGCGCAGACCAACCGGCAATATTCGCAACAATAACTATCTTCCAACAAATCTCATTGTTCTCACGCCTAAACGAGTGCATTGCCCCAACCGGTAATTGCACAAAAAATTCTTCACTCAACGGCGTATCAGCAGACGTGTCAAAATCTTTTTTGCGAAAAATTATTTGCCTGAATACATCACGTCTATTTGTTGCCGTATCTGTTCCTTGCCTGAATCTTGCCACTTCCTCACAAACAACTACGACAGATAAATCATGGAATTGCAATACCCCACTTACAATAAGCAACAACCGATAACGCCGCCCGGGATAAATCGGATGATCAGAAATTTCAAGCAACGTCAGCCCCGCACCAAACGTTAGAATATGCCTGCGCACAACAATAAACAACAAGAAAAGACCCACCGACAAAAACAACATCCGAAATATCGTACCACCAACAATATCATACCAATCAGATACCGGCACCACCGTCGAATGAATAACTATCGCCGCCGCCACCACAAGCCACGCAATAGTCAATAACGTCAAACCAACAAGCGGAAAAATCGGCTTGTTACCAAGCGGCAACCTAAACGCTAACCTAGTTCCCGGACTCTCATTGATAATCTTAATGTCAGGAATCGTTGACCAAGCCGAACTCCGCATGTCACCAACCAAACCAACAATCGGAGAATTATTCACATCACCAGCCAACACAATTTGACGCTCCGCCGAAACCAAACGCAACCTAAACGAAAAACCAAAACCAATCAATCCAACCAAAACCAACGTAAACGATAACACCAAAAAAAACCAACCACTAAACGAAAATTGCCAATAAACCACAACACTCAACGGATCACCAACACGATACCAACAATCAACAACCTCACCAACCCGAAACCGATCAATCAACTCCAACGCACGCTCTTGGTCATACGAAAAATCACCACCCGCAATAAGACGCTTCTCATTGAAAGCCCAAACCTGATGAGTCACAACCTCACGGCTCTTTGCAAAATTATCAGGATCAGATTGAGATTGAACCTGAATTTGTAACAGAACCTCAGGAGAATAAAACCGCCGCCCGCCAACCTCCTTATCAAGAACACGCGTCTCAAGAACCTTTCCTTTTGATTGAATAAATTCCTGCCAAAACGTCAACTGCGGAATCACCCAGCCATTAAGATGCACCAAAAAGAAAATAAAACCAACAACAAAGATCACAAAAAACGCCAACGGCTCACCCAACCGCCGACTAAACAATTTACGAAAAAAAAATATCTTAAACATATTTCAGCCCACGCACCTCGTGAAAGACGCGACTTAAAGCATATTTTGGCGAGCCGTACAACACACGTTTCAATCCACGCGTCTCGTGTGAGACGCGACCTATGTAGAGATTGATCCCAATACGATCAAAGAGTTTCAATCCACGCGTCTCGTGAGAGACGCGACATCAGACCATATTGAGAACTTTTGTTAGTTTGTCATAAATAAACAAACCGATCTGTAAACACAACTTCGCAACACCCGCAACCAAACAAGCGTCACCTCCAGCGCAACAACAAACAGTCAGGCAACATCATACGGACATTGCCCTAATCGGATAACAATAGCAAACAGAACTTTGAACTACTGTTTTGTTTTTTGTCTGTCGGCACGATAGAATCCGATTTTCTCCAGTGCCTTGTAGACTTCTTCCAATGTTTTCTCGCCAAAATTGGAGATTCGCAACAGCTCCGCCCGACTACAAGATAATAAGTCGCCAACCGTACAAATTCCGTGATCATCCAAACAATTTGTCGTCCGAACCGACAAATCAATTTCAGCCATACTTAATTCCAACTTCTTTTCCAATTTTTTCTGTTCCGCGTATGACTTATTTAATGGAATGCGAGTTCCCATATTATTTTCTCCTTAACTTAATGGGGATAGAGAGATAAAAAAACAAACATAAAATAAAAAATTGGCAACACGTATTTCAAACTGTCCGCACTTGAAATTTTCGTTCGCGTTCGGCAGCTTTTACGCCTTTGCGTCAACGAAATTCATCGCGCATGTTTGATTGAGTTACGTATCACCGAGCTAAACACAACCCGACACGGTTTGCGTGTTGCAATATTGCGGCAAAATGAGAAACGAAAACTATAAAACAAGTTGCCAACTAAATGCAATTCGGTTGCCATGAAAAAAGCATCAATCGTTTAACGATGAAGCACAACACGGCTATTTTGGTGTGTCAGTTTTTTAATAACGAAGAAACGACGCGGCTGCGGATCAATTGATCTGCATTTGATCCGCGTCAATCTTTCTTTTTTGGTAATTAGGAAACATCCAAATCATTGTGCCAAACTTTGCCTAAAATCCTGCGTCAATCTTTTGGTAAATGGGAAACGATAACACAGGACAACCGGCACGTCCGGCTTATAATAAATATGCTTTGATTTTTTGGTAAAGTATTAGACCTACTGTCTATAGGCTTCGGAATATTTTTCAAATATTTCGTTCATTTGAGATCAGACTTTCGGTTTGAGCCGTCGTCCGTAATAATTCCAGCATGAGCGGAACCAGCATGTTCCTGATTGCTAATAAAGAGTTTATCAATCGTCATAACACTCGCAATCCCAAGAATAAACGCGAACATCAACAATACCCATTGTTGAGCGGTAAATCCATTGCCCGTCTGTACGTTATTCTGTGTACAGTTTTGGTTAGCAGATTGATTAGGGTTGATTGTCATTTTTACTCTAATTTGTTAATTGTTGCATTAAATTTGTTATGGTTATGCGCGGTGCATGATGACGGTGCATGATGAATTTCGCTGATGCTAATTCGAATTACGCAAGCCTAACCCGCACGCCGCAAAACCACCGAACTTTCAAAAACGGTGCGTGAGTCTACCAAAATCCGCAAAATCTTACCAGACCAGTTTTGGGATATTTTGCAAAATTTTTCCAATAATTTACAAAAATAAAAAAATAAAACAGAATCGCCAACACAATTATAACAACTAAATTAAATGGTCAAGAGGTAACAGTTGTCACAACCATAACAGAGACATCCATGTCATACCAAAAATACAAAATAAACGAAATGTAATTTTTTTAACGCGAAATACTCTAACATACGAAACACACTAAACTTTAATAAACGCTGAAAATTCATTTTCGCGAATTTCGTTTTTTAGCGCGTTTCACGTTAAAAAAATAATCAAGATTACTTTCGTTACCTTTCCTTATCTCACTGTGAAAAATTCACACAAATTACAATTAGGCAATAATAATTAGAGAACATCACACTACTCAATCAGTATCTTAATCGGCTCGCCGACATCAAGTGTGGTTTTGGTGTGGTTTCTTTTGTTTGTGATTTCTATTTCGTGTGGTGTTGTTTCGGCGTTTATGAATTTTGATTCGACTAATTGGTATTTTTTGTAGCTGACGATATTTTGTTCGCCGGATGATTCATCGATTGCGTACACAAAATCGTCATCAATATTTTTTCTTACGATTATCTTGTACGTTCCCAACGGCACGCCCGCATAACCGTAAGTACTCATTTGCACGTTTCCGTTGTCGTCGGTAATTGCAAGAGCGTGATACTTTGCGTCGGGTTGATTTGTCGGCACAAATTCAACTGTCGCACCGGCAAGCGGCGTGTTGCTTTGCGTAATTGTGATAGTGCAAGGATACAATTTCGGCAAATCATTCGGTCGCGCACTATCCGCACAACCAAATGAAATCAAACAGACCAAATATACCAACATTATTGAAACGAAAAAGCGAAACATAATTTATCCTTTCTTATTCTTGTTTTGACAACGGCTTAACAACCGCCGTTTTGTAAAATGGTAATTTGTAAACTATCAAGTACACACAAAAAACAACGCGTCAATTGTTACTTTGCCAATTCGCAGACGCGCTGTTTTTGTTTGTACTTGACTTATATTGGTTGTGTATATTTTTTATGGTAATGATTTTGCCTCACCGCCGTTTGGGGTTCCCATTGCTCCCCAAACGCCGTATGGACTTTGACCTGTTAGGTATTTACCTTGCTGATTATTTGGCAATCCGTTTGTGTCTATACTATCAGGAACAAACAACACCGAACCATCTACTCGCCCACAATTAACTCCGCCCGGATGATAGCTGTTCGCTGTATAAAATCCCGATG
>JAISQS010000467.1 GCA_031274045.1 Planctomycetaceae bacterium
AAAATGATGTTCCCACTTCTTGTAATTATGAATTCGGAATTCGGAATTAAAGATATTGCTCCTAATTCCGAATTACGAATTCCGCATTCCGAATTACGCAATGCCACCGTTGGGTAAGTTACGGGGTTGCATTCCTACGGAATGCGAAGACTCGGATTTCTACCGAGCGTTACATTCCTAGCGGAATGTAAAATGGGACGAGGGCAAGCCCCCGACGAGATGGTGCGGAAATCGTATTGGTGTTCGTAAGGTGGGCAACCGACCTCGTTATACCACACAAGTTTTTTTTGCGTTGGTGATCGTAAGGTGGGCAACCGACCGCCGGGCTTTCTTGGTGAATAGCGTTTTCGGCGAGCGGAGCAAGCCGAAAACAGTGGGGCGGAAAACGTGTTGATATACCAAATTGCCCAAAACGTAGGGCATTTTGGTTTTGCCAATGCGTGTTCCGCCCCAGTTGTCGGCTTGCGCCGACGTAACCGCCCGGTGGTCGGTTACCCACCTTACGTTTGCCAACACGTTTTGGCGTTCAGTTCCAACTTGTTCGGTTCTATTACGCACAGAGGCGGGCGGGACGCCCGCGTTCCAGTCCACGCCGCTTCGCGGCGAACTTATGTGGTATAACTAGGGTGGGATGCCCGCGTTCCAGTCCGCGCCGCTTCGCGGCGAACTTGTGTGGTATAACGATGGCGTTACCATACGCTATGATATTCGACCTTTTCAGTGTTGTTATAAATCGAATGTTCTCCGTCAATGTAACCTCCCAACAAAATCCGAAATTTTATATTTTTTTGTTGGCGAGCTAACATGAAATAATAAAAGAGTTTTTTGCAAAACTGAACCGCAACTTGTGACCAATTTCCTCACCCTTAATAACAACGAAGTAGAGACACAATGCATTGCGTCTCTACATTACGCGCCCTTATCCCTTATTGTTTGGGTTGTGGCGTGACCGCGAACTTTATCTGTAACAAATAAGGGGATAAGGGATAAGGGGGAGCGGTATGGCGGTTCCGTTGGTTATTAAGGGAGGGGGAAACTGATAACCAGTTGCGAATTGGTTTGAGTAATGTTGATTGGTTTTTTATGCAATGCAGAGTGATAATTTATTGTAACTCGCATTTATGCATTAATATAACACGTCAACAAGAAACGATAAAAGAGCCAATATAAAAAAGCCTCGTTTTATTGCTCTTTTTTTGTTTCGGAATTTTTCCAGAACTCTTCCAATGTTATTTTCTTTTTGGTTAATTTTGTTACGAACCAGAATTGATACCATTCCCAAAACCAGACTCGTCTGCCGATTTGAGTGTACCATCGCATCGCTTGCCGCAACTTCGCGTCTTTGTGGCAAAGTAATCGATACAAGGCTTTGGGTCTCGCCTGCATTGTTACTTCGATAAATTTGGAACATAAAAAAATAAGCCATGCCGGTAAATGTTTATTGACAAGTACCTGATGTTTGTAGTCCCATTGACGCTGATCCGTCAAGATAACTTCCTTGTGTTTTATTTCGTCAAAGAACGGTGTCCAACGGTGAGGCGTTACAAAAAGTAATTGAATCTGATCGGGATCGTAAATTAAAAGTTGTTTCAAACTCCGGTAAAAATCGCCGATTCTTTCGTCTCCAAAACCGATGACATAAGTTGCCATCGATAAAATGCCGTGTTTTCGTAACAGACAAATCGCTTCTTTATCTTTGGAAATCGTTCCGGCTTTGTTGATTTTTTTGATAACCGACTCGTCATAATTTTCAATTCCCAACAAGAACCGTTCAAAACCGGCTTTTTTGTACAGATGCAATATATCCGCATCCCTCACAATATTATCCGTTCTGATGGAGCCGACTAAAATCAGGTTCAGGTTTTTGGCAATCAGAGCTTCGAGAAATTCTTTCCAAACATCCGGCTGCGACGACATATTTTCGTCCGCAAAATTGAAGACTTCAACACCGTATTTTTTGTGTAACATTTCCAACTCATTGGCGAACAGTTGCGGATTCCGGTGCCGCCATTTTTTCCAAAATAAACTTTGCCCGCAATAAACGCACGGATAAGGACAGCCTCTTGAAAACTGAACAACAGCGGCTTTCCGTTTGCCCCAATAAGTGTAATGATAACCATCCATCAATTCCCACGCGATCCGAAACCGGTCAAGATTTTCGATCAATGGAGGCGAAGGAGTTTTGACGGGGTTACCGTTTGAGCGGTGAGCGATTCCAAAAACACTTTCAGGCGGCTGATTATTTTCGAGAGCAGTAATCAACTTCAGACAAGTTTCTTCGCCTTCTCCGCAAACAATGTAATCAATTTGCGGATTGTTGCACAAAATCTCTTCCCAATGAAATGTCGGAAAAACGCCGCCGACAATTATTTTCGCTTCAAGATTTTTTTCACGAACTGAACGTGTGATGTCATTGATGATGGGTTGTGCGGAGGTGGAACCGGAATGACCGAGCAGGAGAAAATCGGGATGTTGCAGAATGATTTTTGAGACAATTTGATCGATCTTCATGTTGCTGTAATCTGCGTCTAACAATTGAACATGATGACCGGCATCAATCAACGGTCCCGCAACAGACAATAACCCCAACGGCGGCAGATGTTCACCTGCCAACCGGCTTCCAATTGCCCAATGAGGCGGATTAACAATCAAAATTCTCATGTGCGCAACGTTTTTTGGGCTTTTGTCTTTTTTAGCATGCAGATAACGCAGATTTAAAAGATATTCGCAGATAAAGAAGAACAGGCATTTATAAAAAAATCTGCGCAATCCTGACAATCTACGTGTCAAAAAAGGTTTGACGTTATGTTTGTGGGGGACTTACGGGCTACTAAGGTTGTTTTTGTTAGGAAAAATAAGGTTGTAAATAAGGTTTGTTTTACTACCGCGTTACCAATTTCCGCTGATATGTTACTTAATTTTTTATTGGGGCGGCTGGTAGACCTTTTGCGATTGATGCTCTCATGTCGGTGTCTGACATTATGTTTTTTAGTTTGTAGTAATCTAGTATGGTAAGTTTTCCGCCTGATATGGCATCAGATATTGCTAACGGTACTTCGGCTTCAGCTTCGACTACTTTTGCGCGGCTTGCTTCGATTTTTGCGATGTTCTCTTGTTCTGTTGCGACGGCTAATGCTCTTCGTCCTTCTGCTCTTGCTCTTGCAACTCGCGTGTCGGCTTCAGCTTGGTCGGCTTGCAATCTTGCGCCGATGTTTTCGCCGACATCAATATCAGCAATATCTATCGACACAATTTCAAACGCAGTCTCCGCATCAAGACGGCGGGCTAGAACAGCTTTTGAAATTCGTACCGGATTTGCCAAAACATCACCATGCGTTTCCGCAGAACCAATCGCACTCACAATACCCTCACCAACCCGCGCAATAATCGTATCCTCAGTTGCACCTCCAATCAGTTGTCTGAGATTTGTTCGGACAGTGACTCGTGCTTTGACTTTGAGTTGGATACCGTTTTTTGCAACACCATCAAGAGTGACACGGTTCTTCGATGGAGTCGGGCAATCAATAACTTTCGGATAAACACTCGTCTGCACAGCTTCGCGGACATTGCGCCCGGCTAGATCAATAGCCGTCGCTAATTGATAATCGAGATCAAAAATTTTCGCTTTGTTCGCGGCGATCATTGCCTGCACGACGGCGGGGACATTGCCGCCCGCGAGATAGTGTGCTTCAAGCGACTTCGTCGTGAGAACTTTGTCATCCAAACCGGCTTGGACTGCCATGATTTTGCTGCGCAGAATTATTTCAGGATTCACTTTTCTGAAGGTCATTGCAACCAAATCAAGTATCGTCACTCCCGCGCCTGCCATGACGGACTGAATCCAGAACGGAAAGAACCGCATGAAGATAACAAAAATAATAAACAGCACAATCACTCCCGCGCCTCCAAGAATGATTGGCAAATATTGGGCTGGGTCTTGTGCGAACAGTTGGACTTGGGCAAAAAAAGTTGTCATGGGATTTAGGTTTTTGAGTTGTTGTTGAATTGTTGGAATTGGTTTGTCGTGTAGTTTGTTAATGAAGGTGAGATTACGGAAGTTTGGATGCTCTTTTCTTACGCTCTCATGTTTTCATGTTAATTATTTTGTCAAAAAAACACCCAACACCACACGGGCAAAAAACGAGCGAAGGAGTATACCACAAGCTATCACACTTTCAATACAGGTCAAAAAACTTGTTATACCACACTCCCTTCTAATGAGCTTTTTTTGAGAAAACGAAACAATCAAAATAGACGAAACACAACGAAATAATTTTTTTAACGCGAACACGCAAAAAAACAAAATTCGCGAAAGTGATTTTTTAAAAAGAGTTCATTGAAATTTCGTGTATTTTGGTGTTCTGCGTATTTCC
>JAISQS010000497.1 GCA_031274045.1 Planctomycetaceae bacterium
GAAGGTGCAAATTATGCAAAATCATTAAGTTCGTTTACTTCCGATGCATTACGACATGGCGGAGTGCTTGCTGAAATAATTGGAATTAGAGTCGACTACCATGTTACATTCGACAAAGACGGTCAAATAACAGACGCAGAACATACCAATAGCAAAAGCAAAAGTAGAGTTTTGCCCACAAATAAGACTCTTTTTAACAAATTAACATGGCACGGAAACAATCTCATTAACTTAAAATTAAAGCAATATGCGTTTGACAAAAATCGGTTGACGCAGCACGAAACAGGAGAGGAATCAGCCTTTGATACGTTCACGATTGGCAAAGACGAAAAAGGCAGCTTCTCAATCGCAGTAAATTCCAACGCCTTATACAACATCGCAAAAAGCCAAAGCACAACATAAAAAAATTGTTGCAAAGGCGACCTTTTCTCGGCGTTCCGTTTTTCCTCGTTTGGTTATTTGATACACAATGGGCGGGCGTTTTGGTTTCGTTGATGCATTTTCCGCCCCTGTTGTCGGCGAGTACGCCGACGCAACCGCCCGACGGTCGGTTGCCTACCTTGATCGCGTCAATGCGTTTCACGCCCCCGTTGTCGGCTATCGCCGACGCAATATTGACCCTTTCAGGGGCTGATAAACCGGAACCTTTTTTTTCAAACAACGAACCTTACATTCTCCTCCATTATCTCCTCTTCCCTTCCCTTCCCTTCCTGTGAAAAATTCCTCTAGCTTTTTATAATTTTTTCGCGTCCTGTTTTTACGTTTTTTGTTGCGTTTCTTGTGTCGACGATTAGGTTCGCGTTTTGTACGATGAAGTCGTAATCGTATTTTGAGTGATCTGTCGCAATCAGGATGCAATCTTGCGAAGCCAAAAATTCTTTTGTTAGCGGGGTGCTTTGCATTTCGTTTATATTTGCCCAATGTCTCATTTTGGGCAAGAGCGGAATGTGAGGATCGTTGTACGAAACGATAGCTCCTTTTTTGATCAATCTGTCAATAAGTTCAAACGACGGACTCTCGCGCGGATCGTCTACATCTTTTTTGTACGCTAAACCGAGTATGCAGATATTGCTCCCTTTTAATGATTTACTATTTTCGTTCAAAGCGTCCGCGACTCGTCTCACTACGTAAAGCGGCATTGATGTATTTATTTCGCCTGCAAGTTCGATAAATCTTGTTGTCAATCCTGCTTTTCTTGCACACCAACTCAAATAAAACGGGTCAATCGGAATACAATGTCCGCCTAGTCCGGGTCCGGGATAAAACGCCTGAAAACCGAACGGCTTAGTTTTGGCAGCCTCAACCACTTCCCAAATGTCAATACCTAGCCGATCAAAAATAATTTTCAGTTCGTTGACCATTGCGATATTAACGCAACGATAAGTATTCTCGACAATTTTTGCAGCTTCCGCTACTTCGCATGATGAGACTTTTATTACTTTGACGATTGCGTGTGAGTAGAGTGCGGTTGCGAGTTCTCCGCTTATTTGGTCGAATCCGCCAACGAGTTTTGGAATACCTTCTGCGGTGAAGTCTGGGTTGCCCGGATCTTCTCTTTCGGGGCTAAATGCAAGATAAAAATCTTCACCTGCTTTCAGTCCGCTCGTTTCAAGTATAGGCAACATCACGTCTCGTGTTGTACCCGGATATGTTGTGCTTTCGAGGATGATCAATTGATTCCGGCGCAGCCGTTTTGCTATTTCTTGAGTAGTAGATTCAACAAAATAAAGATCAGGATCGCGGCTCTCCGAAAGCGGTGTCGGCACGCATATCAACAACGCATCAGCTTCAGACAGACGATCCATATTCGATGTCGGAACAAAACGACCGCTGTCAATATAAGGTTTGATCCATTCAGACGGAATATGCGCAATATAGCTCATGCCGGATTGCAACATGCTGACCTTCTTCTCGTCAACATCAAATCCCAATGTCGTAAAACCCGCCTTTATAAACGCCCTAACCAACGGTAATCCAACATAGCCAAGACCAATAACACCAACCTTAGCCGTCTTATTACTGATCTTATCCGCAAGAACGGAAAAATTTTCTGGTAACATAATTTTTATTTGAGGTTAATTTTTTTGAGTTGAATTTGTGTGATTTGACATGCAAAAAATACAAGCAACTCAAATTACTTCTTGCATACATTTGACAACTCACATGTCACACGCAAAGAATCATACATGAAAATTTAAGACAAAACAATCCAGTATACAAACACAACAAGTTTGCGCTTCACGGCAAAAATGTGTAGTATAACGCGGACATCGCTCTACGCTATAATACTTGATCATTGTCAGGGTCAGATCGATCAGAGGTTCTCTTTCAATTTAAAATCTCATACAAGATCCGAAACAATCAAAATCGTTTTGATTGCGATTATAAAAGTTATTTTGAGTGAGTTCGCGAGTCTTGAAGATATGTTAAGTCGTATGTCAATTTTTGAATTACTTTTTTGTCACTCTTTTTATATTCGTTCACATTTTTGTAATATCTTGCAAAAAAATTAGTACAAGTTGGTGTTCTTGTTTATTTTTCTTTAATTTAATTTATTTGGTTATAAATGGTTGTGAGAAGGTTGTATTTTTGTTGCGGTTTGTGGCATGGAAAATGCCCAAGTGAACATTCGTTTTTGATTCGGTCAGGCGTTTGATCGATCAACATATTACAACAAAAGATCAAATAAAGATCACAAAAAAATCACAAAGGAGACAAAAAAAATGTCGCTTGAGTTATTTACTACGCTCTTCGCAAACGGAGACGTAACAACCGCACCCGAAGTAGCCGCAGCAGTTGCCGCGAAATTTGTATCAGCGGATACGATTTGGGTATTGCTTGGTGCTGCGTTGGTTTTTTTCATGCACCCTGGCTTCACGATGGTCGAAGCGGGTTTCACGCGTGCGAAAAATACAGGTAACATCGCAATGAAAAACGTGCTTACCTTCGCACTCGGCTCGATATTTTTCACAATCATCGGTTTCGGCATCATGTTCGGACCCGGCACAGCTTATTTTGGGACGATTGACCTTTTCGCGTCGCGGGCGATTGCGGATGAGTATGGTTCCGGTACGTATCCGGGAGTTGTATTTTTGATTTTCCAAACGGTATTTTGCGCAACAGCCGCAACCATCGTTTCCGGTGCAATGGCAGAACGCACAAAATTTGGTACTTACTGTATCTACTGTATTGTGCTGAGTGCGGTTGTCTATCCGATTTCGGGACATTGGGTTTGGGGCGGTGGTTGGCTAGCCGAAGCGGGATTCCATGATTTCGCCGGTTCAACAGTTGTCCACATGGTTGGCGGTTTATCTGCGTTGGTTGGTGCTGCGTTGCTTGGTCCGCGTATCGGCAAGTACACAAAAGACGGTAAACCTCGCGCTATTCTTGGCAGCAATATTGCACTTGGCTGTTTGGGAGTTTTGATACTATGGTTTGGCTGGTTCGGATTCAACGGATGCTCAACCGTTTGCGCGACAGGCGACGGTGTCATGCAACTAATGGGCAATATTTTTGTCACGACAAATTTAGCGGCATCGGCAGGGGCGGCTGCGACAATGATTATCACGTGGATACGTTACGGCAAGCCGGATGTTTCAATGACGTTGAATGGTGCGTTGGGCGGACTTGTTGGTATAACGGCGTGTTGTGATGTTGTTAGTCCGTTTGGTGCGGTGATTGTTGGTTTATTTGCGGCGGTGTTCCTTGTGTTCGCAATTGAATTTATTGACAAGATTCTTCATGTTGATGATCCTGTTGGTGCGATTGCGGTGCATGGTGTTTGTGGAGTTGTTGGTACGTTGTGTGTCGGTCTTTTGGCTGATCCGAGTGTGCAGACATCTACCGATGCGGGTAAAGAGATTGTCGGGTTGTTTTATGGCGGCGGGGTATCGCAATTGATTACGCAAGTAATCGGAGTGGCGGCGGTCGCAATTTGGGTCGGCGTGTCAATGCTCGTGATATTTTCGGTGTTAAAGTTTACGGTTGGTTTGCGTGTTTCTGCTGTTGATGAGATTGAGGGACTTGACATAACTGAACATGGTCTCGCAAGTGCATACGCAGACTTTAACATTACCGATCAATTGCACGGAATATCCGCTCACGAAGAAGGCAAAGTACCTGTCTCAAAAGCGGTCACAGTTGAACATCCCGCCGCAAAAACCGTGTCATCACAACCAACCGATCCCAATCATCCGAAGTTTTCGCGGGTTGAGATTATTTGCAGGCAAAATAAATTTGACGAACTCAAAGCAGCGTTGTCGGCGATTGGCATTACCGGCATGACTGTATCGCAAGTTATGGGTTGCGGAATGCAGAAGGGCGGCAGCGAATATTATCGCGGTGTTCAAGTTGACATTCAGCTTCTGCCGAAGGTGCGTGTTGATGTTGTTGTTTGCAAGGTGCCGGTCGAGCTTGTTGTCGAGACGGCAAAGAAAACTTTGTACACCGGCAATATCGGCGACGGCAAAATTTTCGTCTACGATGTAGAAAATGTTGTCAAAGTAAGAACCGGCGAAGAAGGCTATAAAGCGTTGCAAGACGAATAAACAAATAGCCCAAAACCGATTTACTACGAGTTGTCAAAACGGAAACGGCGGCGGCTTCGCCAAAAAAAACGACGAAGCCCGCCGCCAAACCCGCTACACCACACAAATTTTTTTTGAGAATAAGGAATAAACAAAATATAATTTCTGAAAAATACTTTAACGCGAATACACAAAACGAATAGGAAATAATAAGGTTTGTTATCTGGGGTAATACAATGGCTACTAAGGTTGTTTTGTTAGGAAAAATAAGGTTATAAATAAGATTGATTAGAGCGGATATTTCGCTGATATATTACTCATCTGTAAAATCTATTCCGCTCTCTTTCGTATATCTTTTAATTTGGGTACAATTTGTTTGTCGTTGTTTGTGAAGTCGTTGACGGATATGTTTTGTTGACGATGTGTAACGTGTAACTGAAAAATTTTTGACAGGAGAAATGAAATGAACGTGAAGAGTAGTATCTTTTTTATGATTGTTTTTTTGCCGACGCTTCTTCTTGCGGAGGAGGCAGCGGTCAAAATAACGAAGCCGTCTTGTGCAACTTATCGCGAAATGGTTGACGTGCATTCAAGCTCGCTTAAACATATCAAAAAACCGGATTGGGTTGATGTGCAGTACACAAAAATTACAATCACGCCGCAAAAATTCACAAGCCCGCTCTTAAAATACCGCATCAATGTATTCCCAACCGAAAAAGAATTCGGTAACGCTCACCCACTATATATGGAGGCGTTGGCGGAGTACAAAAAAGTCTACAACGCAAGAATGGAAGATTGTCTGAAGTCAAAAGAATACCACAACCTCGCCCCAACCAAAGACACAAAAAAAATCGAACAATTAAAATTCTCGTACTTTCCGATTTATAAAATGGGAGGGAATTGGGATTATGATATATATGTTACTGCGGATGTTGAGGCGGATTTGTATCGCAGCTTGGAATCGGCTTACGAGATTCTTGAAAAAGCAAGCCGGAGGAGTTATTACTTGCCGGAAAGCTACGAGTTCAACGGTATTTTTACTAAATTGAGTCATCTTAATGATGCCGGAACTTTGTCAAAATTTTTACGAAGCAAAGCGAATTGGGAAATACGCAACGGAAAACTTGACAACGCAATTAAAACAATCAAAACCGGTCTTGCGTTATCGGATCACATCTTCAATATGCGTCTCCAAAACTTTTCTGTAAATTTTTTTGTTGCAATAAATATTGAGCGTATTATGAAAGAAGAATTATTACTTCTTGTTTCGCAGCCTGATGCTCCGAATCTTTATCCGGCATTGACTCAACTTCCGTCGAGACAGGACGCGCCACTCACGGCAATTTACTCCGAACAAATAACACTATTTAATCTAAACCGCCAGACAATTAACATGGAAACCTACGACAAACTTGACGAATTATCGCCGGACGAATGTAAAAATGTTGTTGAGCAAGTAGCGCATTCTTTTTATTACTTTAATCGATCAGATATCGAGATCGATGAAAAAGATACTAGTATAGCCGAAGAAAAACAAAACAGATCACGAAGGATAGCGGCAATTTGTGCGTTTTCGTATGTCAATGCCAAAGAGCGTCTTTTGCGGCGTGGAGTGAGTATTGAGAAGATAGAGTCGTTGACGGTTTATCAGGTTGTTGCGCCGTATTTTCTTGAGGAGATTAAACGGGTGTATGATTTGATTTTTGTCAACACAACACTGAAACGCGGAGAACCACACTACGACTTTTTTGGCGGAGACAAAGAACAAGAACTGCTCGACTTCACAAATCCGGTCTCTATATTATTGGATTTATGCGTCAAGAGCTTGGATGCAAATACTCTCTTTCGGCGTTTGAATATGTTGAGTTCATCATCTTTGAAAGAAAATCAAGATTGGGACAAAATTAAAATTGTCGAAGCGATCCGATACTACGCCGCAATTCATAACAAATTGCCGGAGTCGTTAGACGACATTAAAGAAGTCCCCGTGCCAAAAAATTCCCCAATGACAGGAAATCCGTATCGCTATCATGTTGAGGGAAACTCTGCGTTTCTTGATTACGCCGGACGAGCAAGCAGACCCAACTCATTAAATTCCCGCTTAGAAATCATATTGGACAAAAGATCAAAAAAGTAAATGAGCTTATTTTTTTTGAGATACGAACCAAACGAAAAATACAAAATAAACGAAAAGAGTTGATAGTAATATTACGTCAACAGGTAATATATCAGCAAAATATCCGTCTTTAACTCAATTATCCGTCTTTAACTCAACCTTATTTTTACCTGATTTTTCCTGAACAAAACAACCTTAGTAGCGTGAGTAGTTTTTAGTTGTCAGTTTTTAGTTTTCAGTGTCAATCCACTAAAAACTAAAAACTCGCTACTAAATAAGGTAATAAGGTTATGTCTGTGGGTGATTCACGGGCTACTAAGGTTGTTTTTGTAAGAAAATCAGGTCGTAAATAAGGTTTGTTTTTTCTACTGCGTTGAAGTATTGCACTGAAGGAATGAATCGCTCGGTAGAGGATGCATTCCTACGGAATGCATGTTTGTATGAGGACATCTTTTTCTACCGAGCGATGCAAACCTACGGCTTGCAAAGCTACGGATTGCAAAGCTACGGATTGCAAAGCTACGGCTTGCAAAGCTACGGCTTGTAAAGCTACGGCTTGCAAAGCTACGATAATTTGACTCACAAGCATTTAGTTCAAGAGGTATTGATTTGCGATGGTAATTCCGCTGACGATTGCGCCGATGATTCCGATCATTCCTTGATCTGTTCCGCAGACGTATAGATTTTCCAAATGCGTTCTGCCGTCGTATTTTTTGTCTGGAGTGCCGTAGATTGCGCCGTTTTCTCTGCCGGTGAATCGGCTGACAGTCAGCGGCGTGAACATGTCAGTATCAACTACATGCTTGCGAAAATCAGGCATGAAACGGATTGCAGATTCAAGCGTCTTGTCATACCAAAGAAGTTTTTCTTTGCGATATTCTTCCGGCGATAAACCTTTCCATCTGTCAAAATTTGCTAACGCCGTTATCCGAATAAGCCCCTCACCAAGCGATTCTGTGTAGTCAAAATTATTCGGCGAACAAATCACTCCACTCCGCAAATCGACCGGCGAACTTGGCTTCTCATAAGAAAAATTTCCGGAGTCATTGAAGAACACAATCGTTCTATCATGTCCCCATTGCTTCGGTTCTTTGTCTAACACACTTATCGTTTCAACAAACCCTAGTTGTCCGGATCCGAGTTGTTTTCCGTGATCGATGTTGTCGACATTGACCGGACAATCGCAAAGCTGCATCGTCTCCGACCAACCCGCCGACGATAAAACATTTTTTGCCACCACCTCCGTACCATCTGTCAACTGAATTTTTTCAACACGCCCAAACTTTGAAAATATACGTCTCACCCCAGTACGTAAACGCAACTCGCCGCCGAGCGTCTTGAACTTCTGCAACAACTTTCGCAATATCAACCGCACCCCGTCAAACGGACGCGCAAAACCTTCAAGGAATATTGAACGGAACATGATGCAGAATTGTCCGAATTCCATGTCACGCTCCCGCGCTCCGCCGTAATAAAGAATCGGACAAAAAATCATCTCCGCAAGAAGCGGCTCCGAAATATGACGGCGAACAAACTCACGCGCCGAACCGCCGGAATTGCCAAGACCCAACTGATCATAATCAAGAAGCTCATTGACAAGACTCATCAATCCGTCAATTTGACGCGGAAAAAACTTCCGCACCTCCGAAACAAAAAGCTCAAAATGATTGTTAAAATTTAACCGAATATCAGGAAACGCAATCGTTGATCCCAACTGCGGCACAAGCGCAAGCTCATCCCAAGTCAACCGTAAATGCCGCAACAACCGAGAAAGAGGTCCCGATTTTGTCCCTTTCGGAACGTAATTTGTGAGAGCGTGAAGCCCGACATCAAGCGTGCGACCGCGTTGACGATAAAACGAATTTAACCCGCCAATCGCGTGATGTTGCTCCAATATACAAACACGCTTACTATAATGAGCAAGCCGAATACCAGCCGCAAGCCCGGACATACCAGCACCAATTATTACCGCATCATAAGACATTCTTTAATCTCCTCCCCTTTCAAATATCAACATTCATAACACCCGAAATCACAAAAACAAAAAACGCCCCGCATGTACCGCACGCCCCACAAGAGACGACATAGTCTACCAAAAATTTGATTTACGACAATACACACACCGCATCATCACATCACACGGTCATCTTTTAATGAAAAATTTCAGGCAATATTTTACGATTGAGCCGCACAATATGCCAACAAGGATTCCGCTGAAATCTTGGAAGATGTCATTCAACTCAAAGGAACGTATTGGCAGAAAATGTTGGACAACTTCGGTAAGAATTGCGTAGAAGATAAGAACCGATCCGCAAATTTGAAAATTACCCCACTTGCGATCCAACTCAACCAACAGACCAAGCAACGTAAACGTTATCAAATGCGCAAAACCAGCAACATCATCCGGCGGAGTATAACCATACAACAACTCACGCGGATCAGGAAGCCAAAGAAGCAACGTCAAAAAGATAATATAAAATATCGTAAAATAATGTAAAAAACGAACCATGAAAATAATGTAAACTGTTTGTACTTGAAATTTCCTGTAATAACACAAGTCATAAACGCATTCGCGTAACGTTAGCGACGGCAGCTTGCTACCGACGAAATGGGGGCGTGAAAAGCATTGGTGATCGTAAGGAGGCAACCGACTGCCGGGCGGTGATCGTAAGGTGGGCAACCGACTGCCGGGCGGTGATCGTAAGGCGGGCAACCGACTGCCAGGCGGTTGCGTCGGCGCAAGCCGACAACGGGATCGCCAAAACGCACCGGAAATTTTATCGCCCCAAACCAAAAAACGCTGGCGTTGTAGGGGCGAGGCTTGCCCTCGTCCCCAAGAGGAGCGGAACACGCATTGGCAACGTAAGGTGGGCAAACGTAAGGTGGGTAACCGACCGCCGGACGGTTACGTCGCCAGTGAATCATTATCGCTCGCCGAAAACACAACCGCCCAGCAGTCGGTTGCCCACCTTACGTTCTCCAACACGTCTTGGCGTTCCTTCCAAACTTATTCGATTTCCTAATGCACTTAGGCGGGCGGGATGCCCGCGTTCCAGTCCGCGCCGCTACGCGGCGATTGTCGGCTACGCCGACGGGAACGGTTTGGAATATCAATACGATTACCACCACATCACGTCAATGACAAGCCCATGTCGATAACGGATCGGCTGGCTTTGTTTTGGAACAAGTCTATTTTTTATCGTAGATTGGTTTGTATCTGTATTCTGTTTCTAGTACGTAGATTGATAAGCATGTAGTATATAGTCTGCCGTATAATTTTCCCCATTCGTCAGCAACAGGTTTATTCGGATGCCAACTTCCGGCTTCTTCGCCTTTTTTTTCTTGGTATTCGGGCAAAGTTTTCTTGACATGTTCGTTCCAAGTTTGCCACGCTTCGCCGCCGTAGTTGTGCAATGCCATTGATGCGTAGAACCAATAGTAGACGTTTCTGTTGTAATGTTCTTTGAATGTGGGCAAATTTTCATTCTCGATCAAAAATTCCATACCTTTTTTTAATCTTGAGTCGGTATGTTTCCACCCGATTAGTTCGCGGCAAAACAACGCTTCCGCTGTCATTGATTTTCGTATTGTTTCGCCTTTGGCATTTCTGTACGAATATTGGCTTCCGTTATCTTGTGCGACCGAATCGAGGAATTTGCCAACGTTATCAAATACGCTATTGGCAACATTTATCTTTGCCATCTTCGCCGTCATCAACGCCATCACAATCCATCCCGTTACCGACACGTCCGAACCTGCCACATAACGGTCTGCGACGTATCGCCAGCCGCCTTCAATACTTTGGTATCGTACACAATATCCGGCAGCATTCACAGCAGCACTTCGCAATGATTCATCTTCCGTCATCGTCAATAACTCACAGATCGCAATCGTACAAATTCCCTGCGTATAAAAACGATCATTCACCGGCGCATTATCATCAAAAAAACAACCATTGCTTTTTTGTTGCGCTAAAAGCCATTGCCAACCTTTGTGTACTGTTTGGATGTAGTTTTCAAATGCCGGATTAGTTGAAATCGGCGTGACTCCGTAACCTTGAAACGCGA